>NZ_JBEPBI010000061.1:0-43009 GCF_040299045.1 Streptomyces sp. NPDC001027 | reverse complement strand
CCCCACCCAGCCGGCCCCGCCCGCGCTGTGGCTGGAAGGCCGCGCCGATCTCGCCGATTTCGACCACTGCCCGCAGGAGAACCGCCGGAGACCGCACGCGATACGCGTGGACGGCTCCCGGTGCCGCTTCTGCTGCGGACACGAGACCCCGGGACGAACCTCATGACGCAACCCCTCGCAACCTGCCCGCCTCCGGAGCCGCAGAAGCTCCGACCGGCACAGCTGCCGTGCCCCAACTGCTCGTGCTGCTCCGCCGTGCTGTGCGAACGCGGCCGGAACGACATCGGTGAGTGCATCGCCCACACCCCCGCGGACCATGCCGCCACCGTCGCCGACTGCCCGTGCTCGGCGGAGACCACGCGCGGCACGCACGCGTGGCGGGCGGCCATGCTCCGGATCACGAAGCACGCGACCGAGAACCCGATGGCACCCCAGGCGCAGAGCATCCTCCACGCCCTCGCCGGTGACGCCATGGCGTTCGAGGACCCCAAGGGGCACCTGCGGACGCTGCGCTCCCTGCGGTACGTCACCGGCTCCGAGCCGGCGTACCAGATCACGGACTTCGGGCGCCGCTACCTGGCCGCGGTCACCGAGCCTCGCTTCACGACCCCCGTCGAGGTCGAGTCGGTCGACCTCAAGCTGCGCACGGCCCGCGTCGTGGTCGTCGGCTGGAACATCGCAGATCCCGTGACGGTGCTCCTCGACCCGATCCGTCAGTCGACCGGGCTGAACCCGGAGCAGCTGATCGGCCGGTTCCTGGAGGCCAAGGCCAACTGCTACGCCCAGACCGCCGACGACATCGTTCTGACGCGGATCCAGTTGGCGCCGCCGCTGCCCGAGAACTGGATGACCGGGGGCAGCGGTGAGTGAGCCCCTGAAGACCGTGGTCACGGTGATCGCCGTCGACGAGGGCAGCCGGCTCGACTGCTGCGACGAGGACACGGCTCACGTATGGGTGCGAGTGACCGTGTGGTCGCCGCGCCGCGCCTACCTGACCGGTGCATCCCCGTTCGTTGCAGCGTCCGGCGAAGAGGCCGCTGCCCTGGTTGGGCTGCGGTTCTTCGCGGACCTCGACCTCGACGACCCACCCAGCAACACCGACACGGACGGCGAACGGCTGGAGTGGCCCGGCCTCGCCCTCTGCCCGCCCATCCCCGCCGAGTGGCTCGCTGGCGGGGAAGGGGGCGCCCGGTGAAGAGCATCAACCGGTTCGAGTCCTTCCCGGAGCCGGCCCTCGAGATTCCGCCCGGCCCGTCGGTCGTCGGTGTCGACACGTCCCTGACCGCGACCGGTCTCGCCTCGTCGGAGGGCTGGTGCCGGGTCATCGGCTACGAGGACAAGAAGAACCCCATCACGAAGATGCCGCACGCTGAACGGCTCTTCACCATGCGGCGCGTCCTCGACGCAGTCATCGACGCCGTCGGGCGCCCCGATCTTGCCGTGATCGAGACGGCAGCCCTGTCGCGGGCCGGCGGCGGCGCGCACGAGCGCGGCTGGCTGTGGTGGCGGGTCTACGAGCGGCTGACTGACGCCGGAATCCCTATCGGATTCCTGACGCCGAACCAGCGGATCTTGTACGCCACCGGCAAAGGCACGGGACAGAAGACGGCCGTCGTGGACGGTGTCGCCCGCCGGTGGCCCCAGTGGCGGACCGGCGGCAACGACAACGCCGCCGACGCCGTAGCCCTCATGGCGGCGGGCCGTGACTGGCTGCTCGCCCCCATCGCCGACGTGCCCAAGACACATCGCGCCGCAATCGACAAGGCGACCTGGCCGGAGGTGCAGTGATGAGCAGCACGATCGTCGACGTCAGCGACGACCAGATACTTCGCGCCCTGCTCGACGTGGAGGACATCTCGAACCGGGCTGTCGCTGACCTGCTGGGGTGCCCGTACCGGCGGGTCGAGGAGGTCCGTAAGCGGGCCGGACTGCCCACGTACGTGCGTGGCCGCCGGGCCGCCTACGCCACGCTGAAGGAAGCTTTCCTCGCTCAGGTCGAGCCTGTGCAGGGCGGTCACCTGCGGTGGACCGGCCCGCGTGAGAAGACGGGTACGCCCGTCGTGCGGTGGCGCCGCCTCCTGGACACCGCGTACCGGGTCGCGTTCCGGTTGCACCACCAGCGTGAGCCGGTCGGCTACCTGACCCGGTCGTGCAAGATCCCCGGCTGTGTCGCCGGCGCACACCAGGAAGACCGGCCGATGCGCGAGGCCCGCACCGCTGGGAGCGCCTCATGACGGACCTGCGCGCGGTCGCCACGTGGGCCGCTGGTGTTGATTTCGTGGCCGTCGACCGCGTCCTGAACGGCACGCTCTCGCCCAAGGAGCTGCGGCCGGAAGAACTGAGGTACGCGGCGCAGGCGTCGCAGGCCTCCGCGCGCAGTGTCGCGAAGCTCCTCGCGGTGTCCGAGAAGACCGTCGCGGACTGGCGGGAGGCGTGATGGACACCGTTGTTCTCGTCCTGATCTCCGTCGCCGAGGTCGTCGACTGGGTTCGGGCGCTCGGCTGGTGGCTCGTGCCGATCATCACGCCCGGCCTGGCCGTGTGGGTGTGGCTGTGGCTGCGGCCGACGGGCAGGCACCGGAGGCCCGTCCCGCACCGGCCGGTCCCGCCCCCGCGGCCCTCGCCGCCGGTGGTCGACCTCGACGACGACGCCGACTCGGCCACGATCGTCTTCCAGCCGGTCACCTACGCCGACGCGCCCACCGCGTCCGGCGGCGGGGAGGCCGACCGCTGATGCCTCGTCCAAGCCGCTTCGCCCCGGGCGGGCTTCCCCGCCCGCCGCACTGGTCCGACGACGCCGCATGCCGCGACTCCCGGGACGAGGCCGTGTTCTTCCCCGAGGACTTCGGCGTGGGCCTCGCCCACATCATCGCGGCGGAGGCCAAGGCGTACTGCGGGCGCTGCCCGGTGCGTGAGGCGTGCCTCGCGGCGGCGCTGGAGCGGCGCGAGCCCGCCGGGGTGTGGGGCGGCTTGGACAGCGACGAGCGTCGGGCGATCAGGCGACGGCAGCAGCGGCGCGCCCGCCGGCGGAAGGAGGGCGCTCATGCCGCGCCCGAAGCGGCCGACGCTGCCTGACCTCCCGCCGAGCGGAGTCCTCGACTGGTCCGACGCGAAATGCCACTGGGCCGAACGGAAACGGCCGTGTCGCTACTGCAAGGGGCCGACGAACCTCCGCGACGAGGAAGGCCGCCCCTCTCACAAGACCTGTGCGGAGACGCACCGGGCCCGCAGGCAGGCGTACGCCGCACAGCAGTACGCCGACCGGGGCCAACTCACAGACCAGCAGACAGGAGTGGATTGATGCGCAAGGTGATCGGAGTGGCGGTGGCCCTCGTCATCGTCGGCGCGCTCGTCGCCGTCGAGCTGGCCGCCGCGCACACGGGGAAGGGCGGCTCCCGCAGCAGCGGGCGCAAGTCGAGCTCGGGCAAGTCCGGCCAGGGGCCGGGCAAGACGTCCGGCCGAAGCGGCAGCCGCCACGGCACCGGCCACAGCAGCACGAGCCACGGCTACCGGCATGCGGACGGCGACTGCGACGACTGACCGGCCCGACCCCCGCCAGCTCGAAAGGAAACACCCCATGCACTACAGCCCGTTCCGCCGGCTCATCGTCGGCCTCGCCGGCGGCCTCATCGCCTGGGCGCTGACCGCGTTCCTGCCGTTCGTCGCCCCGTGGGCGCCTGTGATCGGCGTGGGCGTCGCCCTCGTCCTCTGGGCCTGAACCGCCCGCCCGGGGCCGCACCACGCGGCCCCGGCCCCCTCAACCACCCTGCACAGAAAGGTCCGTTTGCGTGGACGTCGCTGCCCTCTACGAGGAAGGCCTGAGCATCCATGGCGTCGCGGCAGAGACCGGCCGCTGCTACTCGAACGTTCGGCGGGAGCTGCTGCGCGCCGGGGTGAAACTCCGCCAGAGCGGCGGCCGACCCGTCGACGTCGATCCGGTCGCCGAGTACCTCGCCGGCCTGTACCGGCGCGGCCTGAGCCTGCGCGCCATCCAGCAGCGCGAGGGCTACGGCTACGACTTCATACGGACGCGTCTCCTCGCCGCCGGCGTCCAGCTCCGCGACCACGCGGGACGGTCCCGGAAGGCGGTCGCCTGATGGATCAGCAAGAGCTGTCCCGGCTCACGTCGGCCGCGCTCGCCCGCGCCATCGACGGCGACATGGACGGGGCGGCCACCGCGATCGTCGAGATCGGGCGGAACAGCCCGGACGGGTACGACGTGTACGCGGCGTGCTGCGGCTTCGCGGAAGCCGCCCGGCAGGCCATGGTCACGCTGGACGGCGGAGACCCGCACGGGCCCGGCCGCGAGGGTGGCTGGGGGATGCGCCCCATCGACGACGGGGACCAGGTCGACGCGCCGCTGCTGTTCGCGCGGCGGTTCATCGTCGCCTACGCCAACGGCGACCAAGACAACACGCTCGCCCTGTGGAGGGCTGCGCTCCTCGCCAGCCACGCCGAATACGTGGCCTCCGTCGCCTCTCTCCTGGCGACCGCCGCACGCCTCGCGAACCAGGCGGCCGCCCGGTGACCCGCTACTTCCACGGAGGCGTCGTCGGCCTCAAGCCCGGCGACCTCGTCACCCCGCACCAGCCGGCCATCGTCGACGACTGCCCGATCTGCGTGGCCCGCGCGAAAGGAGACACGTACACCGACGAACACGGCCGGATCGTCGACCCCCCGACCGGGCGCCCCGACCGGGTCTACATCACCACCGACCGCGAGTACGCCCGGTTCTACGCCTCGAAGGTGTGGCTCGGAGACCTGTACGTCGTCGAGCCCGTCGGGGAGCTCCAGGAGTCCACCGAGGACCCGTTCCCCACGTGGACGTGCGAGGCGGCCCGCGTGCTGTCGGTGTACAACCGCGCCGTCCGGCTCACCCCCGGCCAGCGGCGGACGCTGTCCCACCGGTGGGCCCGCGCCGACATGGCCTCCGCCCTCGAAGCGTTGGCGGCCGGCCGGTGACCCACATCGCGCTGTTCGTCTTCGTCGTCACAGCCACCGCCGCCGGCCTCCTCGGACACCCGCACGTCCTGGCCCGGGCGGCACACCGCACCATCACCCAGGCCTCACACCGGCATGCCCGCGACCGGCACATCGCCCGCCTGCAACCCATCCCGTCGTGGATACGAAACGAGGGCGAGCGATGACCCCGGGCACGCCCCCGCCGCTCGGCGACTGCCAGCTGTGCCGCACCCGAAGGCACCTGTTCCCGCACAAGTCGAGGCATGACGGACTGGTGCGGAACCTGTGCGTGGGCTGCCACGGGTCGGCCACGGCCACAGAGGAGCGCGGCGGGTTCCTGGACTTCGACCAGGCGTTCACGCACGGCTCAGACGACGACCTTCTGTCGTGGCTGCGGGGTGACGTGTGATGCCAACGGTCATGCCGAGGGTTCACCGGCGGGCTTGGTCAGCAGGTGCTCGGCGGCCTGGGCGAGGTCCAGCGGGACGATCGCCGCGACCCGCTTCCCGCGCTGCATCACGTAGGCGATTTTCCGGTCGGCGATCACGTCGAGAACGACGTTCCCCAGGGACGCGCGAAGTTCCCGAAGGCCGTATTCAGCACTTGTGTTCTCTGCCATGCCGTAAGGGTATCCGATGTACTTTTGAGTGCTCTAGAGTACACATTGGAGAGCGGGGGCCCTTGCCCCCTGATCCCTCCTGACCAGCACGAATCCGAGAGCGAGCACCACGTGAGCTACACACAGCTCCCCGTCGCGTTGATCTTCGACAACCGGCTGAGCCTCCGCGCCAAGGGGCTGGTCGGTGAGATCGCGAGCTACGCGAAAGAGCCGAAAGGCTCGATGCCGTCTCTCACCGACTGCGGACCGGACGGTCGTGACGCCGTCCTACGTGCGCTCGCTGAGCTGGAGCGCTTCGGCTACCTGAAGCGAGAGCAACACCGCGGGCCCAACGGTCAGTTGAACGGCATGGTGTACCGGCTCTCCTGGGGCCCGGTCATCGTGCAGGGCACGAGCGCGACGGAGCTCTCTACGACTGGCTGGGCCTATGCCATGCGGCCTGACGGGTCGAGTGCGGTCAAGATCGGATGCAGTGCGAATCCCGCCGAGCGTCTCCGGGGCGTGCAGACGAGTCAGCCGACCCACGTGCGGATCATCTGGAAGGCCAAGGGCGGCAGGGCCCTTGAGAGCCACCTGCACGGCGTGTTCGAGCCCTACCGCATCCGTGGCGAGTGGTTCGACTTCGCTGGCCGCGACGCGGTCGCCCTGATCTCCCACGCCGCAGACGAATGGGCGGGGAGCCGCCGATGACCACGCCCGACGAGGTGGCCGTTGGCGACGATTGGCCGTCCACGTTCGCCAAGGTGCCGGACTGGATCACCTTGCATCCAGACCTCAAGGCGCAAGCGGTACGCGCGTACGCGTTCCTTGCCATGCACGCACCGACGGACGGACGTCGCCGCATCGCCTTCCCTGGCCAGACGTCCATAGCCCGCGCGCTTCAGGTCAGCCGTGCCGACAAGGTCATTCCGTACCTCCGCTCCCTGGAGCAGGTCGGCGCAATCAGGACCGAGGAGATCGCGACGCCGAAGGGGCGCGCGAACCGGTATGTGCTGCGGTTCAACCCGCCGCCTGGCTACACCGGCCCGACCTGCCTCCGCGACTTCTACGGCGCCAGGAAGGACGACGTCGAGAGCCCGTGGGGAGGCTGGTCGGCAGCGACAGCGCCCCTCAGGCCGTCCTCTACCGGGTCTACCCGAAAAGAGGGATACCCCCGAGAAGAGGTAGACCCGTCTACCCGAGAACAGGTAGACGGGTCTACCCGAGAACAGGGATCTAAGAAGACCAACAGGAACCAGACCAAGGAAGATCAAGACCCTGCGCCTTCGGCGCGTAGCGCCGCTGACGTCCGTAGGACTGGTGCAGGTAGTAGCGCGCGAGGGAACGGCGGCTCCGCCGCGACGGGCAAGCCTGTTCTGACGGGTGAGGAGAGGCGGGCGGTCCGGGCTGTCGGGGCTGCGCTTCCTCGGCCGCTCCTTGCTGCGCTGCCTGGCCAGCGGATCCCGGGCAACAACCACCGCGCGGTGCTCGCCGCCTTGGACGCGCGGACGATCGAGCAGGTCGCCGAGCGGATCGGTCGTCGCTGGGTGTCGTGGGGCTTCGAGCCCGCGTTCCACCTCGGCGAGATCCGCAACCCGATCGGTGCGGCCATGGCGCTGATCGGGCCGACGCCGTACTGCCCGGACCCGTCGTGTGAGGACCGCGTCATGGTCGACACAGGCGCGGAGTGCCGGGCGTGTGCCGAGCGGCGCGCGAACCGCCGCGCGGCCTACAACCGCGGCGAGGATCCGCGCCGGACCGGCGGCGCTGCCGCGCCGCGCGCGGAGTGCGTCGACTGCGGTCGGCCGCTGGTCGGCGACGTCCTCGGCGACGGGACGTGCAGGGGATGCCGCGACATGCCCGTCACCGCTCTGGCCGCACTCAAGGCGCGATGGGCAGCCGAGGACCGCGCACGTGCCGAGACGCAGGCCCTCGAGGAGGAGGCCGCCCGCCGCCGCGAGGCGCGCCGCGCGGCCGACGAGCAGCCCGAACTCGCCTACCCCCAGATGCCCCAGCAGGGCGGCCCACCGCCGTTCTAGGCCCGCCGCACCCACCCGCCGGCCCCCAGGCCGGACCACGAAGGAGGAACCCGCTCATGACATGGAATCCGCGGCTTGACGTCGTCGAGGCGCTCGAAGCGTTCGGCTGGGTCGGTGACGAGGACAACCCGCTCGGGCTGCTCCGCCACGGCGGCGCCGTCTGGGGTGTGACCAGCAACGCCGGCGACTCCAGCCTGACTGAACCGGGCGGTGCCGTCGTCGAATTCCCCGGCGACGCGTCCGTGGACCTCGTCGTCGCCGCGTGTCTCGCCACCTCCGGCCAGCTCCTGGACCTGGTCGCCCGGGCGGGCCGCCTACGTATCGCGCTCGCCTCGGCGAAGCGCCGCGCCCAGCGCAGGCAGCCGCACGAGCGGGAAGGGCTGATCTTCCACCTGGAACGGCAGAACAGTCGGCTGTCGGCGTTCGCCCGCCTCGCGAACGAGACCGCGCAGATGTGCGCGCGGAACTGGGACGAGACCCGTGAAGAGGCCGCGAAGGCGCGGGGAGCGAACGGCGAGCTCCATGAGCGGATCGCCGGCCTGGAACGCCGGATCACCGGCCTCGAGCGCGAACTGGCCGCCGAGAGGTGCCGGTGCCCGGAACCCGCCACAGCGTGCGACGGCTGCGGCGACACCTGCCACGACCAGCCCGCACCCGCCCCCGCCTGACGTCAGCGGCACCCGCCCTCAAGGCAACTGAGGGCGGGCGCCGCCCCGATCACATCACACCGAGGAGATCCAATGCAGTACGAAGCCCCCGCGGACCTGCGAGCGTTCCTGCGTCTCTGCCTGGACCCGGGCCCCGGCCGCGACAAGCGGACCCCCGTCCGTCTGGTGGAGATCCTGCCGCCGCCGCTCCACGACGAACTGCTGCGGCACGCCCCGCACCTGCGCCCGATACGGCACCGCGCCGACGCGCTCGCCGAGCAGCAGCACGCCGCGCGCCAGGAGTACGCAGACGCGCTCGCCGCATGGATCCACGGCGAGGAGCCGAAGCCCGCACCGGACACCGAGGAGCGGTACGTGATCGGCCGGGACGGCGTCTTCGCGACCCTGTACGACCGGCAGGAACACCGCCCTGTCGTGGAGAACGCGACCGAGGAGCACTGCCGTCAGGTGCGGGACGAGCTGCTCGCCATCGAGGACAGGCCGTGCGTGAAGTGCAGCGCACCCTTCGCCTCTCACATCGCGTGGGCGGCCGGGCACCTGTACGTGGATCCCGGCGAGCCGAAGCAGCAGCCGGCCCCGGCGCGGCGTCGGTCGAGGCCGCTCATGGAGGCCGCCGCGGCGGCGTACGACGCCGTGGTCTCGCACGCCGCGACGTGCGGCACCTGCTGGCCCGGCATGCGCCTGGAGGAGATGTGCGGCGACGGGCAGCGTGCGGCGGTCGCCGCACTCGACGTGCCCACGGACTGCACGCACGACGGCTCCGACGACTTCCGTACCGCAGCCGGCCAGGTGATCCGGGCCCGCTGCCCCGACTGCGGCGAGCGCCTGGCACCCGAATGCGCACACCTCGCCTGAGAGGTCCTCAGCGAGTACCGCAACGCCCGCCAGCTGTGGGTCAAGTCCCGCAAGTGCGGCGACTGCGGCGAGCACCTGGACCCGCTCGTCGACCCGGAACCCCACTGGCCCGACAAGGCCGTGGAGGCCTGCCCCGGCTTCGAGAAGGCCTACCAGGGCGAGAGCGACGCCAAGCGGCGGCTCGCCCCGTGCACGTACTGCCGCCAACCGAAATCCGCCCACCGAGACCGACCGTGAGAAAGACCGATGAGCTCATTCCCCTGCCCCGCCCCCGCCTGTGAGAGCACCCGCAAAGCGGGCCAATACCTGTGCTGGGACTGCTGGGACGCCCTCCCCGCCCCGGCCCGGCGCGCACTGGGCATCCGTGACGACCTCGCCATGGCCCGCCTCCGGGTCCTGCACCGCCAGCTCACCGCCGGAACCCTCCCGCACGAAATCGAGATACGCCTGTGAACAACGACTGCCGCCAGGCCCGCGCCCTCACGACACCGCCGCGCCTCGACCCGGGGCCGGGGCACGGCGGCCTGTACTGCTTCGGCGAGTTCGGCGACGTCCTGTGCATCCGCCCGGCCGGCGACGCCCACAGCTACCACGTGCCCTACCGGCCAGGCCCCGGGGAGCGGCCGTGACCGACACGCAGCTGCTCGCCTTCGCCCTGGCCTGCATGTGGGTCGGCGGCTACGCCACCGGCCGGGGCCGCATCGTCCGACGCCTCGTCCGGTGGGCCGACTGGCAGGTCGCCTACGCCTCCCGCCACTCGCCCTGTTTCTGGACCGCCGTACCGATCCTCCTCGTCTCAGCCGGCTGCCTCTGGGTCTTCCGGCCCCACCGCACCCTGACCAACTACCGCGCGTGGAAGGCCCGGCAAGAGCCGGTGCCCGTTCCCCGACGCGACCCCGACTGGGCCGCCAGGCGCGCCCACGACACGAACGGAGACACCTGATGGGACAGGCGACGGACGCGATCCTCGTCTACGGCTACGACCTCGGCGGCCCCGACGAGGGCTGGAAAGTCCACGGCCTCGGCAAGTACGGCGAACTGCCCCCGCTCGACTGGTACGACGAAGACGCAGACGAAGACGACAACGACTTCGTGAGCGCCGTCGAGAGCCGGATGCTGGCCGTCGTCGCCGGGTTCACCGAGCAGTGCGAGCCCGACGCCCGCGAGAACGGCTACTACGACCGCAAGACGGCAGCGGAGAAGCGAATCGGCGTCGTAACCGAGATGTACTGCTCGCACTCGTCGCCCATGTACGCGCTCGCCGCGCACTCGACGACCGTGCACCGCGGGCACATCGAGTACCTCGACCCGGACGACATGCTCAGCCGGCCGGCCACGCAGGACTGGGACAGCCGCCTGGTCGTTGCCCTCGACGCTCTCGGCCTGACTCCCCTCGAGCAGCGCCCCCGCTGGTTCCTCGTCTCCTACG
Organism: Streptomyces sp. NPDC001027; assembly: GCF_040299045.1. NCBI lineage: Bacteria > Bacillati > Actinomycetota > Actinomycetes > Kitasatosporales > Streptomycetaceae > Streptomyces > Streptomyces sp. NPDC001027. Next base: position 32,459 of record NZ_JBEPBI010000061.1, on the reverse strand, counting down.
GGGACCTGTGATGCCCAGCCCCTCCCAGCCCATGGAGCTGACCATGCGTCTCACCCTTCTCACCCCCGACCAGGCCCGCGCCGTCGGCGCTCTCTTCGAACGCCTCACCGCCTGGGGGCGCCGCATCCGCGAGCAGCTCGCCGCCCTCGCCCAACGCATCGGCGAAGCAGCCCGCAGCCTCGCCCGCCACGCCGTCCAGGTCCGCGCCGCCGCGCGCCGCCCCGACCGGCCGGCCTGGGCCAGCCCGTACGGCCCCGCACCGAAGGGACACCGATGACCACCCCGCCCACCGGCCACGACACCGACCCGACAGGGACCGAAGGGACCGAGGCCCAAACTGAGCCCGAGCACGACAACGGCGTCCGCATCGAGTACCGGGCCCGCGTCCCCTGGCACATGATGGGCGCCGCACTCACTGAAGCGTTCGCCCACATCAGCCGCGAGACGCAGCAGCAGGGCCCTCCGCCCTCCGACTGACGACCCGGAAAACGCGCAGGGCCCCCAACGGGATTGCTGGGGGCCCTGATGCGTGGACGCGCATATTCAGCGTAGGGAGTTACTGTCGGTACGTCGATGTAAGCGATCAACGGATCGGGTTGCCGGACCTCGGCCGGCCTACTCCGGAATCACCCGCAGAGCCGTGTCGGGGTTGCAGAATTCGCAGGCGCCGACATGTGCGTACAGCGCACGCCGCGCCTGGTCCTCCGTGATCGCCTGGACTCGGACGCCCTGCGCCATGTGGCACCCACCCCGGTGAACCTGCATCGGCGGACTCCCCACTCCGATGCCCCGCTCGATCAGCCACTCCGGCTTAGGGCGCCGCTCCTCGGCCCTCCGCTGCGCGGCCTCCCGCTCCTCCTCGGCGGCGATCCACCCGTCCACCTGGGCGAGGCTCGCCGCAGCCTGCTGCACGATCACGCGACGCGCGAAGCGCAGCAGCTCCAGACGAGACGGCTCGGTCATGCGTTCGATTCTATGGCTGATTTCGCACCGGGGGCTCGCGGGGTGAAGATCGGAAGGGCTCCATCACGTCTCAGGCCGTTCCTTCGCTGCCCGCTCGTTCTTCTTGCGCTGAGCTCCGCTCAGGCCCTTGCCGATCTGCTGGGCGCGCTCGGGCGTGACCTTGCCGATGATCGCCGCGATCTCGGGCCACGTCTTCGCGTGATTGTCGCGAAGGGAGTTGACCCGAAGCTCGCGCAGTTGTCGCAGCTCGGCGCCCAAGTCCGGCCAGACGCGCAAGGCCTCCGAGACGGCCGCTGTGCATTCGGCGTCGTCTTCGATCGCTGCGAACTCCGCAATGGCTTCCCGCAGTTTCGTCACCTGCTCGGGCACCTCCCTTGGTTCATCGGCCAACGCCCCGCTCCTTCCATCTGCCAGGGCGCGACAACGCGACACCAACCCTAGGGCTTGCCCTCCTCAATGCCAAGCCCTAGGGTTTGTATCTGCGAGGCCGCACCCACCGGTCTCGTACGTACAGAACAGCCCCCGGTCGGGGCCTGAGAAACGCCGACCGGGGGCCCACGCCAGACCTGCCGTTAACAGGAGCTGACGCATGACACAGGTTACTGACGCGCGCTCGGGATATGGCCCGGACGTCGCGAACGACGAGATGAAGACGGGCACCGCACGCGCCGCCCGGGTGCTTGGGGCGGTGGGCCAGTGACCCGCCGGATCGACACCAAGACGCCGAACCAGGTCGCGGCCAATCCAGCCACGGTCGAGGCCTGCAAGCAGGACATGGCGGGTGCGGACGGGAAGGGCCCGGGACGCAGGCAGGCGAACGCAGCCGTCCAGCTCGGCCTAGTCCGCTCCGTCGGCACCGCAAGGGCGGCCGAGTAGTGGGGCTCTTTGACGGGGTCCGTGCCGCGTTCGGTGGCGGCCCCCGCTACACCCCGGCGGTTTCCCGGTACGCCCCGACGCGCGAGCAGGACAAGAACGCGAAGGTCCGGGCGAAGGAGGCCGAGCAGGCGGCCGGCCGTCGACGCCGCCACAGGGCGGCCGTCGCGAAGAAGGGTGACGCGGCCGGCGTTCGCTTCGGCTTCGACGACGGGCGCGGGCACCGCCGCACCTGACCGCGCATGACCGGCCGGGCCCGCGTGTCCCACGCGGGCCCGGCGTCACATCCCACCGCATTCGAAGGATCACACCGTGAGCACACCGCCCGCCGTCGGTAAGAACGCCTCCGTCAAGGTCGACGCACAGATGTACGACGACCTTGAGACGATGCTCGCCACCGGTATGAAGGTGTCGGACGCCGTGCGATCCGCGTTGCACATCGTCGCCGGCATCTACCGCAAGGTGTGGGACGCCGGCGCCGTGCCGACACACGCGCGTCCGACGATCGAACGGTTCTGGATCACACGGTGCGACCCCGGTCAGTGGCCTGCACCCGGCACCGTGCAGATGACCGTTCCCACCGTCTACTGGGACCGTCCGACGCCGGATCCCACCGGTGCGACCGCCCGTCCGACCCCTGGTCCGACCGGTGCGACGCCCCGTCCGACCCCTGGCCCCACCCATGCGACGGCCCGTCCGACGCGGCGTCCCACCGGCAGCCCTCCGTCGTACCCGGCGGTCCCGGCCAGTGTGACCGTGCTCGCCCCGCGTCCGACACCGGTACGACCGGACGGGCCCGCAGAGACAGCCCAAGGACACCAGCCGTGAACGAGGTCGACGAGGGCGAGACGAAGGTACGAGCGGCGCTGCGCCGTCTCGGTGCCCGCCCGGCCGGGCACGCCGCCGAAGAGGAGCAGCCCGCGCCCGTGATCCCGCCCCGCCCCGACTACGCCCCCGACGTTCCCGCGTCCCGGCCCGGGCGGGGGAGTGGCCGCCTGCCCGACTGGTGGGTCAAGGACAAGCCGTCACTCGAAGAGCCCGCCACCGCCGCCGACGCCCCTGCCGCCGAGGAGCCCGCCGCCGGCGACGACGACCAGCCCGCCCCGGCGCCCCGGCCGCACGGCCGCAACGTCGAGAAGGTCACCGGCCCGGACCTGGGCGAAGAGCCCGACGAAGAGCCCGGAGAGGACGACGACGAGCCGGTGGGGGAGAAGCGGCGGGGGAAGTGGTCCACGCGACTGCGCCGCCCGGACCGCGAGCCCACCCGGCCGCCGTTCGCGTCCCCCGTGCCGCTCCACCGCTCCGTCGAGAAGCGGTCTCTCCCCGAGCTGATCGGGGCGATCCCCGCACACCGGAAGTGGGTGCTGTACGCGGCCAGCGGGGTCGCCGCCGGCTGGTACTTCGGCATCCCCCAGTTCGCCCGCGATGCAACGGCGAGCGTTGCACAGCACGGCGGCCCGTTGCGCGACAACCCGGACGTCTACTTCTGGGGCGTTGCAGCGGTCATCGCGCTCAGCCTCGACCGCGCCACCCGCCGGTCCTGGTTCCTGATCGCCTGGGCGACCCGCGGCCTCACCGTCAGCCTCGTCGTCGGCGCACTGCTGTACGGCAACCCCATCGCCTGACCCCGCCACCCCTCGCACAGCAAAGGACAGAACAGTGAAAGCCCTGATCCCCACTCTCGGGATCGTCTCCTTCGCCCTCGTGCTCACCGCCGTGCTGATCCTCGGCACCAAGGAGCAGAAGGTCGGCAAGGCGAAGCCGCTCGGCTGGTGGTGGACGCTCGGCCTCGCCATGCTCGCCGGGACCTCGTACACGGCCGCCGGATGGCCGTTCAACATCGTGCCCCAGCTCGTCATGGGCGATGGCGTCGGCCTGGCGCACGCCGTCATGCCCGGGATCTCCCTGCCGGGCCTCACGCTGCTGGTCCTGGTGTTCATGGCCTGGCTGGGGCTCACCCGACGTCAGGTCGCCATTACCGGCATCATCCTGGTCCACCTCATGGCGGGCGCAGGCGGCGGCTTCGGCACCCTCGTCCAGCGGATCCACGCCATCGCGATGCACTTCGCGTCATGACGACCGAGGTCAACGAGCCCGAGCCCGAGGTGGGGGAGAGGCCCGAGAAGATGCGGGCCCTCGCCATGCCGGACCTGCGCCCGTACGCCGACCCCAAGGCCGTTGCACACGTCGCATGGCAGGGCATCGCAGCGAGCCGCAAGCCGGCGGCCAGCGTTGCACGTCGCACCGCGGCGGGCATCGCAGCCGTTGCACGGTCCTTCTGGGCCGGGAACCGGACCCTCGCCAGCCTGCTGTACGGCTGGCTCACCGGCGCCCACGGCAAGCAGCTCTCGATCCCCGCCCGCCTCGGAGCAGTGGTCGTGATCCTCCTCGCCACCGCCCACACCATCGCCGAGCACCGCACCCGCGCGGTGCTCGGCGTCGCCGGCGTGTGGCTGCTCGTGGCCGTCACGACCGCCAGCGGCAAGCTCGACCGAATCCTCGGCAAGAAGAAGGAGCAGCCGAAGGCCCCCGAGAAGACTCCGGAGAAGGGCCAGGAAACGGACCCGCACGAACGCCGCCGAGGCCTCGCCCGGCTGCTCCGCCAGACCCCCGAGCAAGCCCCCGCCGCCACCCCCGTCAAGGCCGTCGACCAGGCCCCCGCCGAGGCCCCCGTGGAGGCCGCTGCGGAGCCCCCGCTGATAGCCCTGATCCGGGAACTGACCGGCGACGACAACGGGGTCCACCTGGGGGTCCTCCGGCCGGCTATGCGGGAGCGTCTCCCGGGCCTCGCCGAGGCCGGCGACAAGCAGCTCCGGCAGGTGCTCCGGGAGGCCGGATTCGACCCCTCCCGCACCTTCCGGGCGAGGGGGGTCGCCGGGCGGGCTGGAGTGCACCGCAGCGAGCTGCCTCCGCTCCCCTCCCCTGGAAGCCGCCCAGAGGACTCCCCGCGCCACTCTCCGCCACCGGAGAGTGGCGCTGACCTGCGGAAATCTCCGGTAGCGGAGAGTGCCCCGGAGAGCGGTCGGAGAGGCCGCAAGGGGGTCCCGGAGGGATGGACGGAGGAGGAAGTCGCCAAGCGGGAGCGATGGGTGAACGACCCTGAGCGGGGCCCCCACGCGTGGATCAGAGAGCGACTGGAAGGCGTCGATTGACCGGCCGGCGCAGCGAACCGAACAGTCCGTAAGAGGAGCGAAAGGCAGGGAACCATGGGCCAGCTGAGGGCAGCGTCCTCCATCATGAGCGGTGACAAGACGCGAGTGAGGAGGGCGCCCGTGGGCGGGCCGTACGCGTACCGCTGTCCGCAGTGCCGCACGACGTCGGAGCCGGTCGAGACGAAGGCGGAGGCGCGCGGCGAAGGCCGGGAGCACCGGGACGAGTTCCACGGCGGTCACCACCCGGACGGCGAGGAGATCATCCGCGCGCAGTACGGGCCGACGCGGTGGAGCGACATGGAGACCTGGGAGAAGGTCGCCTCGGTCTGCATCGTGCTGGCGCTGCTGGTCGGCGTCTGGGTCAAGACGGGCTGACGGGAACGACGAAGGGCCGCACCTCCGACGGGGTGCGGCCCTTCGTGCTGTCGGGGCTAGTCCTGCTTCTTGGCCTTGTTGGGCTGGCGGGGCGGGACGCCGTGCTCGGTGCCGATGATGCGCAGCGTCGCCTCGGTCCACGGCACGAGCGGGTGGTTGGCGACGGCCGCGTACGGCAGGTCGGTGTCGGCCTTCAGCTCGTCGGCCAGTGCCTTGCGCGCCGCATGGCGCGTCTTCTCCTCCTCTTCGAGGGCTTTCTTCCACGCGGCGAGGGCGTCGAGGACGGCGTCGCTGGGCTTGTACTCGGGCAGCGGCTTGCCGCCGCGGTTGAAGAGCTCGGGCATGGCTCCAGTCTTTCACGATGCGGTTTGGTCAAACCGATTGAACGTCAGCGTGAGCAGCGAACCTTTGCCGCCAATTTACTGAACATGGTTGTTAAAACTGGATAGGGCAAGGCGATTTGGAAAGAATAGGTGTAGCACCACAAACCGCCCCCAGACAGGAAGGAAGCGCTCGTGCCCACCACGGACGAACTCAACCTCCAGCCCGGCGACCTCGTCGAAGGCGTCGCATCCGGAAGCACCCACGGCTCCGTCCTCCGGCGCCGCCTCGACCGCAAGCCCTGGTCCCACATCGGCAGCGACGGCCGCGAACACACGACCGTCAGCGACGGCAAGGGCGTCGACAGCCTCTACACCGACACGATCCGGATCATCGAGCGCGCTCGCTAACCCAACTGACTGCTGGTCGCCTGCCACCTGGCGGGCGGCCCCCACCCCAGGGAGGAACGAACCGATCATGAGTACCTACGCCGAGCGCCTCGCCGCCGCCTCACCGCTGGCCGGCGCCGCGTACCAGTTCGCGGAGATCGTCGAGGCCACCGACAAGGCCCGTGCCGCGAAGGAGGCCGGCCCGAAGGTGTGGCACTTCGCCAGCAGTGCCGACGCCCGTACCGCCGCCGACCGCGAACAGGTCGCCGACGGGGACGTCCTGGTCGTCGAGTCCGAGCGGATCGTCGGCTTCGTCGTCATCCACCTGCCGGTCGCCATCACCGAGCAGCACGGCGCTTTCCACTCGTACGAGAAGCTCGCGAAGCCCGCCCGCGACTACTGCAAGGGCGACTACATCCCCAGCGTCGAGCGTGCCGAGCAGGTGGCCATTGAGCTGGGCTACGAGCTGGCCGACCCGTCCGCCGCACAAGCGGCCCGCATCACGGCCGGCCTGCCCGTCGCCTTCGAGACCCCGCGCATGCTCGTCGAGCCCGCTGACGTCCTGCACGCCTTCGGCGCCCGCCTGAACGTCGTCGACACCGGGGTGCGGATCGACGCCGAGAACGGCCGGGGGGAATGGTGGGCGCTCGTCGAGGGCGCCACCGAGGAGGACGGCCGCCGGACCTACCGCGGCCGGTGGGCGTTTGCCGTGCCCGTCGAGACCGCGGCATGGGACGTCGTGACCGTCGAGCGGGTCGTTCCGGCCCCGAGTGCGTGACCGGAACCGACAACACGAGAGAAAGGGCAGCGACAGTGACGCAGAACTTCGAGACCTTCAAGGGCCAGATCGAGCGTGCGTTGTCCGCGTGCGGGGTGGAGCCACACGCGGTGTGCGAGGTGGACGCCGCCGCGACCTATCTGACCGAGGACCAGCACACGAACGCGCCGGACGAGTTCTGGACGGTGGTCCGCCGCTTCCGTCGCGCGCCTGAGCGGGAGGCCGCGATCGACCGGGCGGTCCTCGTCGACGACCTCGAACTGGAGCTGACGGGAGGGTGCGGGCGCTGCGGTCTGGAAGCCGACTGGATGTGCGTCGCCTGCGGGCGCTGCAACTGCGACCGGCACGACCAGTGCACCCGGCCCGCCGCCGAAGCGGCCCCGACCGCCTGACAGCAACGAGAAGTCACCACAAGAACCCACCAGTGGAGGAAGAGATGATGGGCGGATACCCCGCAGGTAAGCCGGTTGAACGATTCACGGGCGCAGGGGCCTGGGCGGCCGCAGGCCGTGTCCTTCCGGACGACAGCGACATCGCGCACGCGACGGTCGCCGACCTCGTCGTCACCTTCGCGTCGGTGATGGAGAACATGACGCGGACCAACAACACGACGTCGCTCGCTCAGCTGGGCCGGTACGCCGGGCAGCTCTGGTGGGAGATGACGGGCCGGGGTGTCGAGTTCAAGTGAACGCCGCCCTCGTAATCCGAGCACCCAGCTGACCAGGGGGACGAGGGAGCCGCAGGCTCGTAACCTGCGGTTTTCTTTGCGACTCCTTTACTGAATCAGCTTGTTAAAACTGGCTAGGGCAAGTCGATTTGGAAAGAATGGAAGTAGTTCAAACATCACCAACCAAGACAGGAGCGGGCCATGCGCGCACAGAAGGCGACCGCCCAGCACAGGTGCCTGAAGTGCCGCAGGCCGCTGAAGAACGCCAGCCCGGACGGACTCGGACCCACGTGCAGGCGCAAGGTGCGCCGCGCGGCCCGGACCGAGTCCGTCCACCCGAAGCCGCAGGCCGCCAAAGCGGCCGAGCTGCTCGAACTCGGCGCCGTGATCCCGCTCCGCCAGAACCGGATCTTCCTCGTCGTCTCCGACGACGGCACGGAGGTCTACCGGACCGCCGCCACCGGCCAGTGCAACTGCCCGGCCGGCCTGCGCTCCGCCCGCTGCTATCACGCGGTCGCCGCTGAGTGGCTGGCCGCCGCCTGATCACGAAGGAAGGACACCCATGTCTGCCTACCTCGCCACCGCGCGCCGCCTGAACCACCTCGCCGCCGTCGTACGCGGCCGCGCCTACCACCCGCAGCGCTACATGATCGAGACGCTCGCCGGCGCCATCGAGGACGCCGCGATCGCCCTCCAGACGTACCCGGTCGACGAGCCCGGCCAGCTCCCCCAGGGCGCGACGGACGCCCTGCGCGAGGCCACTGACCTGCTCACGCAGAACGACTTCATGATCCCGGCCGCGATCATCGGCTACGCAACCGCGCCGGTCACCGGCGACATGCCGAAGATGGCACCGCTCAACGCGGTCAGCGTGCGCCTCGCACGCGAGGACGCAGACCTCCGCGCCCGCCGGTTCGCCCTCGTCGAGCACGGCCACCTCAACTCGCGCGACGAAGAGGTGCTGAACGCGGCCCTCACCGCACTGATCGTCCTGCACCGCAAGCACGAGCGCCTGGCCGCCGCCGTCGCCGTCGACAACGACCGGCCCTGCAACCGCGGCAAGGCCCCCGCCGACCTCGCCCGCTGACCCCCTCCCGGCCCGGCCCCGACCCGGGGGCCTGGCCCCGCCACGAGCAGAAGGAAGAACCACGCCATGAGCACCGCCATCCTTGACCGCCTCGCCGCCGTCGGCACCGGCGACAGGCCCAGCCGCATCCGCCTCGCCGACGGCAAGACGATCACCGTCCACGCCGGCCCGTACGCCACCTGCCTGCCCTGCCCCGGCGCCTCCGGCCCCTACGGCGCGCCCCGCGACTACGCGGGCCCGTACACGCACCTGGAGGTGTACCTCGACGAAGGGATCACGCCCGGCCACGGCGAAGGCTGGGAGCTGGAGGACTCCTGGGAGATGCACCTGACCTCCGGAGACGAGCCGGTGAAGGGCCGCCTGATCTACGAGGTGCCCGTCGAAGATGTCCGCGCCCTCATCGAGGAGCACGGCGGCGAGCACGCCGAACAGAACGCCTGACCACTCCCGGCCCGGCAAGGGCCGGGCCACCACCCGAGAAAGGAAACGATCGTGCCGATCTACCTGCGCGCACCCGAAGCCCCGGCCGGCGGGCCAGACGGGAAAGGCTGGAACAGGCTCAGCCTCAACGCGCACTTCGGCTTCCCCGCCCAGTGCGCCCTGCGTCCCCGACGCTGGGGTGCGCTCCTGGAATCCCAGGACACGCGGCGGGCCCGCTGGGGAGGGTTCGGGGTCTGCATCAACCGCGGCAACTGCGAGGACTGCCCCCTGCGGAAGGCGATCAACGAGCAGCCCACCACCGTGGAGGTGAACGCCCCCAGGGTCCTGGTGCGCATCGAGCCGCTCTACGCGGGGGACGACGCGGTGTTCAATGCCGGGCCGGACGGCTGGCGGCTGTGGGTCACGACCGGCCCCGACGACCGCGACTACCGCAACCGGCGGCCGTGGGTCTGGGAGGACGCCGCTCGTGTGCACGGCTGGGACCTCGGCCGCCCGTACGGCGACGAGCACGGCGAGGGCTTCTGGCTGGAGCGCACCACCCGCGTTCCCGCGTGGGGCTGCGTCATCGCGAGCCGCGCGCGGCCGTCCTTCACCCGGCACGGGTTCCGGGTGAACGGGACGCGGGTTGCGTTCCTGCACCACTACGAGGCGTGCGAGCACGGCGAGGAGTTGCTGAACGCGATCTCCCACGCCTGCCCCGGCCCGGACGGCGCCGACGAGGAGCGCGTCTCGGTCCGCTCGTTCCAGAGCCTGGAGCTGACGCCGCAGCCAGTCGGCGGCGTCCGCTTCCACGTCGAGGTCACCAACATGAGCGTGCACATCAAGGCCACCGCGGGCCTGCGGGACGAGAAGGCCCGGCTGTCGCTCACCGGCTCCGGCTGGACCGCCGAGCGCGTACGAGCCGCCGCCGAAGCGCTCCGCACGCACCTCGCAGACCACTGACCCGCCTCGACAGACCGGAGCCACGATGCCCCGCCCGCAAGCCCTGGACGTCGACCACCCGGAGAACAGCGAAGAGCGGTGCGCCCACTGCCACTGCTCGGAGAACGAGTTCACCCCGGGCTGCAACTGCCCCAACCTCATGGACTGCCCCGCCAGGTGCGGGCAGCCCTGACCAGAACAGGAAGACGACCGTGAGCAAGAAGCGCTGCCCGATCTGCTCCACCGGCGGCGAGTGCCTCCAGTGCGACGGGTGTGAGGCCCACGAGGACCAGCCCTGCAAGCCCTGGTGCGAGCACTACGAGGACGACAGGTACGAGACCGGGCCGGAGACCCCGTCGGCGTACGAGGAGCCCGTAGCGCCCGGCTGGTAGCTACCTGACCTGCTTTCTTTTACGTTCTTTTACTGAAACGACTTGTCTAAACTGGCTAGGGCAAGCCGTTTCGGAAAGAATGAAAGTAGTTCAAACCACACCAACCCGCCCAGACAGGGAGCCAGCCATGAACGCCACCCGAACCGCCGCGATCTTCACCGCCGCGACCACCGCCACGAACTGGACGAACACGAACCTCGGCCTCACCACCAGGGTCGGCGTGGAGGGATACGACTACACGGTCCGCCTCCCCAAGGGCAGCGGCAAGGCGTTCATCGCGGGCCGCGACGGCTTCGGCGGCAGCGAGTTCCTCGACGTGGAGGCCACCTGGGCTCAGACCTTCGAGATCGTCGAGGCGGCCATGGCGGCCACCCGCATCTGACCACCTCAACCCGAGCCCGGCACCCGAAGGTGCCGGGCTCGACCCATGCCCGCACGGAGGGCCCATGGAACAGCTCGACCTGTTCGCCGAACTCGGCGAGCCCGAACCCCCCACGCCCGAGAAGACGATCACCTTGCCGAAGCCGACCGCCGGCCAGTACGCGAGCATCGCGGAGAGACCGCCCCAGCAGCCGGCCCTCATCCCGGACGCGGACCCGGCCCCAGCCCGGCTCCGCCCGGAGTTCGCCATCCGCCCTGCCAACGGCGTCACCTTCGGCGAGGCCGTCGCGGACGCCTGGCACGGCTCGCACGGCGGGAACCGCATGGAGACCCCCGTGGGCATCGTCGCCACCCTGGCGCTGTGGCCGCAGAAGGGACACCCGCGTACCCTGGCCGACTTCCTGCGCGGCCTGGACGCCGAGCAGCTCATCGCCTGCGTCCGCGAGGTCGCCGCCTACTGGTGGATGCGGCGCCCCGACCTCATCGACACCGCGTCGGTGCTGTTCCGCTGGGCGGAGGCCGAGACGTTCACGAAGAACGAGCTGGCCGCCATCCGGGCCACGTTCCACGCGGCACTGAAAGCGAACGCGCTCGACCACACCGGGCACGAGGACCCGGCGTGGAACTCGGAGATCGACCTGATGTCGTGGGCGGTCACCACCCTGCGGCACAAGTCCGCCAGGTCCGGCCTGGGCGAGTACCACACGCCCCCAGAGGTGTGCGACATGATGGCCGCCCAGATGCTCGGCCACGACCCCGCGCAGATCGGGGACGGCTACTCGGTCCACGACCCGTGCGCGGGCACCGGCGGCATGTTCCGGTCGGCCGTCAACCACATGCGGAGCATGGGCATCGACCCGGCCCGCATGACGTGGTTCGCGCAGGAGCTCGACCCGATCGCGGCAGCGGGCTGCGCCGTCAACATGATCGTGTGGGGGATGGGCCCGAACGCCATGGTGGCCTGCGGTGACACGCTCACCGAGCACAACATGTGGCAGCGCGCAGTGGAGCACCGGCGGCTGCTGGTCAAGGCGCGGGACGACGCCGCGGCCGCCATGGCGATCGCCCGCGCGTTGCACCAGGTCGAGCGCCTCGTCTCCAGAACCACAGAAGCCGCCTGACCGGCAGAACCCGAGAAAGGAAATCAGATGACCCATGAGTACGCGTTCGACGTCACCCTCGCGGCCACGATCCGCGTGAAAGCCGCAACGCTCGAGGAAGCGGTGATCATCGTCCGCGAGTCGCAGGGCGTGGACGGCATGACGTACAACCACGGCACCGCCCACCTCGGAGAGTGGTCGACGATCGGAACCCCGAACCTGTTCGAGGTCGACGACGTCAACGTGGAGGAGTTCGACCTCGCCCCGCCCACGCCCCTTCGCCGGCTCCGGGCTGCGCTCCTGCGGCTCGTGGCGGCCTGCACGGAGAGGCGGAGCCGGTGAGCAGCGCGCAGCAACCGCGGTCCGTGGCAGCGCCCGCCTTGACGGGCCTCGACCAGATCGCCGACGCCCTGGAGATCGCGGCCGCCGTCATCGACGGCAGCGACGAGGGGGACGACGGCCCCGTGTGCCGCACGTGCGGCGACGAGTACCCGGAATTCGGTGACGGCTGGGAAGGCGAATGCCCGAGCTGCGCCGACCGGACCCACCTCGCCGAGTACGGGGATGACGACCCCGAAGACGGCGACTGACCCCGCAGACCGCTTCTGACCTGCGCATCCTTAGACGTTCTTTTAACGAAACGGCTTGCCAAAACTGGCTAGGGCAAGCCGTTTCGGAAAGAATGAGAGTAGTTCAACCACCACCCAACCCGCGCGAAAGGAAGGCCCCGAATGGCCGCCGCACCGCACTCCGCCTCGATCGCCCGCATCCTGCGCGGCCTCGGCCTCACCCAGGGCAAGGGCTGCGACTTCCGCGTCACCGGCGACTACCGCAACGGCGAGCGGATCGGCACGTTCGTCCTTGTCCTCACCCGCCACGCGAACGAGGTGATCGCCGAGCACGCCGACGAGATCGAGCGCCTGTCCGATGAGGCCGGGTGGGTGTTCCGCGTGTCCGTCCGCTACCACGACCGCAAGCGCCCGACGGTGAGCGTCGCGAACTACGGCAGCCGCGTGCGCGAGGAGCCCCCCGCGAGCGCGGACGCCCTCGAGGCGGCCGAGCCCGCCGAGGAGGCCGCGCCCGTGGCGGCCGAAGAGCCCGCGCGCGAGGAAACGGCCGGGCGGCCGGCGATCGTGCCCGCCGTCCTCGCCTGGCTGTGGGCCGACGACCACAGGGCCCCGATCTGCTCGCCCCTGCGGCACATGATCCTCAGCAAGGAATGCGACAAGTACGGGCGCCCGACACGGGCCGCGTTCGAGCGGATCGCGGCCGAGCTGAACGCGCTCCCCGCCGACCCGCCCGCCCTCGCCCAGCTGTGGGCCGACGACCCCCAGGCCCCGGTGTGCTCGCCCCTGCGCGACATGATCCGGTACGACGAGTGCGGCGACGACGAGCAGCCGACGATGGCCGCATTCGAGCGGATCGCCGCCGAGGTACGGGCGCTGGCCCTCCCCGTGGCAGAGCCCCAGCACGAGGAGTACGGGCCGCGCGCACTGCCCCCGGCCGAGTCCGAGCCCGCAGCCGAGGAGGTGCCCCTGAGGGCCCGGCGCCTGGAGCGGGCGCAGGCGGAGGCGCTGGGCTGGTCGGCGGGGCAGGCCGAGCTGGTCGCCGCCGCGGCCGCCGGACAACTGCACCGGGACTTCGGCGCCGTCCTGCGGATCGTGCCCGTACCGGGGCACCCCGGGCGGGTGACGTCGATGCACCGGCTCGGTCCGCTGGTCGACGCCGGGTTCCTCGCCGTCGGTGAGCCGGACTCCACCGGCCGGCGTGCCGTCCGCGTCACCCCGGACGGCCGCCACGCCCTGGCCGTGTGGAAGCGGTGGCGGCCCCGGCCGGTGGAGATGACCCACAACGACGAGTGCGAGCGGCTGCGCCCGCTGCTGTACGGCGCGCAGGCCAGACGGCTCGCCGCCGTCGCCCGCGAGGAGGAGGCGCAGGGGCGGCGCTACCGCGAGGAGCTGCGGGCGGCGACGCGGCGGCTGTACGAGTGGGAGGAGCGCGAGGAACGGCTGCGGGCGGCGTGGGCGCGGGTGAACGGCATCCGGTCCGCGTTCCAGCGGCGGCCGGTCGGCTGGGTGCCAACCGGCGAGGAGATCGCCGAGCACGGGCTCGACCCGGAGGTGGTGGCCGAGCTGCGGGCGGACGCCGAGAACCCGAAGCCGAAGCCCGACCTGCCGACCGGCCGGCGTGTCGAGCGTGCCGAGCTGCCGCCCCTGGAGGCGGACGCGCAGACCCCTGAACAGCTTTCTTTGCCTTCCTTTTGCTAAATTGGATTGTTAAAACTGGCTAGGGCAAGCCGTTTCGGACAGAATGAAAGTAGTTCAAAACGCACCAATCAGCCGAGAAAGGGATACGTCATGACGAACCTCCTCCCCTACATCACCTCCGGTCTGCGCTTCGCCCCCGACGACACCCCCTGCCGACCGGGCGCCTTCAGCTGCAACTACAGGGGCGAGGGGCCGGCCATGGCGATCCACACCTGGAAGGGCCGCCACCTGTGTGCGTACCACTCGCCGTTCGACAACAAGTACGTGCCGTGCGCGGAGTGCGGCGAGAAGCCCGCCCTGATGGACGGCGACGGGGTGTGCGACGACTGCCTGGTCGCCATCAACCGGGTCACGGAGTACGACCACTACCTGGCCATGACCGGAGCGCACGACCTGCGTCACCCGAATCGGCCCGCCCCGGTCGACCTCCCCGTGAGCGACTACGTCGACTACCACACCAAGGAGAAGGTCGGAGCGAACGGGGCGGCCGGCCGCGTCCGCGACGAGGGCGGGGAGCGCGCCGCGAACGGCCGGTACGTGTCCGACGCCCAGGCCTCCTACTGTGCCGCCTGACAGCCCCCCACCGGCCCGGCGCCGCCGGGCCGGCCCCCGTCGCACGAAGGAAGGACCGAGGACATGGCGACGAAGAGGACGAACGAGCTGGTGGCCAAGCTCCGCGAGAACGGCGCCCAGGTGGTGAAGCGCGGATCGCGGTGGCGTGTGACCCAGCCGGGCAAGGGCCTGGGCTTCCTGGCGACCACGGACCCGACGGACCGCAACGGATTCGACAACAAGATCGCCGACCTGAGACGCAAGGGCTACCGGGTGTGAGCCGCTGACCTGCTTTCTTTTCCATTCTCTTACCGAAACGGCTTGTTAAAACTGGCTAGGGCAAGCCGTTTCGGAAAGAATGAAAGTAGTTCAAACCACCCCACCAGTCACGGCCAGAGGAGAGCGCAATGAACGCCGAAAGCATCACCGAGGAGATCGAGCTGATCGTCGAGATCGGTGAGGCCGGCGACGCGCTCGCCCTGGCCAAGCGGCTGGCCGCCGACGGGCAGACCGCGTGGGCGGTCGACGTCCGGCGGACGGTGACGCGCGGCGAGCTGGACCGGAACGCGCTCCGCGCGGCCGGCGGCCGGATCGCCGCCGCGTGCAGGCCGCTGACGCTCGACCTGGGGCTGCTCGACGTGCTGACCGAGATGGAGGCCGGCCTGCGCGCCGCCCTGGCGGCCGACGCCGCGATGCCGCGCGCCGAGCGCCGCGCGAGCAGCGCGCGGCAGTGGACCGAGCGGCAGCGGTGCGCGGAGCGCGTGAGCGCGTACAACGAGCAGGTCGAGTTCGTGAACCGCGAGCGCGGCCGTGCGGCCAACCGCGCGCAGGCCGCCGCGGTCCGCGCGGTGACCTGCGGTGGCTGCTTCCAGGTGCCCGCCGCGAACGGCGCCTGTGGCTGCTGACCTGCGGTTTTCTTAGAAGTTTCTTTGCCGAATCAGTTTGTTAAAACTGGCTAGGGCAAGTTGATTCGGAAAGAATGAAAGTAGTTCAAACCACCCCACCCCGTCAGTGAAGGGACACGCTGTGACCGCCACCGCCACCGCCACCACCGAGGCCACCACCGAGACCGAGCACGAGGACAGCCACGTCGACCCCTCGGCGACCCCGGCCGGCCCCGCCCCCGACGGCCTCGGCACGCGAGACGACGACGCACCGGCCGAGAAGAAGGCCGCCCGCCGCGCCCCGCGCCGCACGCCGGCGAAGAAGACCGCGGCCGCCGCGAGAAAGACGGAGACGAAGACGACCGCCCCGCAGGCCGCCAACGAGGTCCGCACCCAGCTGCGCACCATCCTCACGGCGAAGATCGACCGCGACCCGGGCCAGCCCCGCGAGCACTTCGACCAGGCGGCGCTCGAAGAGCTGGCGAAGTCCATGGCGAAGCTGGGCCAGCTCCAGCCGATCAACGTCCGCTACAACGAGGACACGAAGCGGTACACCCTCATCATGGGCGAGCGCCGCTGGCGGGCCGCCCAGATCGCCGGCCTCACCCAGATGAAGGCCGTCATCATGCACGGCATCGGCGAGAGCCGTGAGACGTTCGCGATGGCCGTCGCCGAGAACGTCGGCCGCGCGGACATGACCCCGGTCGAGGAAGCGAAGAGCTTCCATAAGCTCGTCGAGGCCGACTACACGGTCGACGAGGTCGCCGAGCTGGTCGGCAAGAGCGCGGCGTACGTCCAGTGGCGGATCGACCTGTTGGACCTGTGCCCGGAGGCCCGCGAGGCCCTGGTGAAGGGCCAGCTTCCGGTCGGCCTCGCCTGGTACGTCGGCAAGCTCGCGGGCGGCAACCAGGTGAAGTTCCTGGGGAAGTGGGTGCGCGGCGACTTCAAGTCGGCCCGGGACGCCGAGAGCTTCGCGCAGGCCCTGCACGCGGAGGAGAAGCGGCAGGAGCAGCAGGGATCGTTCTTCGTCCTGTCCGAAGAGGCCGCCGCGACCCGCAAGGAGAACGGTCAGGACTCGCTGCCCGGCTCCCTGGACCTGCCCGACGAGGAGCGGGAGCGGATCATCGCCGACCGCAACAAGCTCGTCGGGAAGATCGACAAGCTGGGCCAGGCCGGAGAGATCCTCTCCCTGCTCGCCGCCGCCGACGAGGAAGAGCTGGCTCTGCTGCTCGCCGGGACCCCCGGCGGCATCGGCGGTCACCGCCTCCGGGTCAAGCACCTCCAGGACATCGCGACCAAGGCGATGGCGAACCTGCGGAAGGCCGAGATGGTCGCCGAGGTCCGCGCCAGCGGCCTGACCGTCAACCCGGACGCCGAGGCCGCTGCCTGACCTTCCCCGCCACGACGCACCGCCCCCGGGCGGTGCGCCCCCTTCCCTGGCGCGGAGATCACCGGCCTCACGGTCACGCCCGTCAACAGCCGGCCCTAAGCCCGTCTCAGCCCCGTTGCGGCGGCCCGAACCCTCACCCTCCGCAACGGAGCCCACGGGCGGCCCAAGCGGCGTCCACCGAGGCGGCCACAGCCCGCCTAAGCCCCGTTCGCGCAGACCGAACCCATACCCCTCGAAAGGACCGAGATGGAGATTCCAAGCGGCGTCTACGACGTCCTCACCGACGCCCGTACGGTCATCGCCGGCGACCGGGTGCAGATCCCGTTCGAGCTGGATCGCGCCCTGTACGAGCAGGTGAACAAGACGCTGAAGGAGGTCGGCGGCCGGTGGGACGGCCGCACCGCGGTGCGCGCCCACGTCTTCCCGTTCCCGGTGGAGGACTACATGCGGGCGTGCCTGGCCAGCCGCGAGTTCCCCAGCCGGTACGAGCAGGGCTGGTACCCGACGCCGACGCGCGTGGTCGACGAGATGCTCGCCCACGCGGGCGTCCGCGAGGGCATGAGCGTCCTCGAGCCCTCGGCCGGAACCGGCTCGATCGTCGGCCCGGCCGCCGAGCTGGGCGGCGTCGTCGACTGCGTGGAGATCGACGAGCGGCGCGTCCGCGTCCTCCGGGAGCAGGGCGCCGCCCGCCGCGTCGTCCAGGGGGACTTCCTCGACCTGGACCCGCTCGACTGCCCGCACGGCTATCGCAGAGTGCTGATGAACCCGCCGTTCGCGGCCGGCGTGCAGCACGTGAAGCACGCGCTCGGGTTCCTCGACGACAACGGCACGCTCGTCGCGGTCCTGCCCGAGTCAGTGATGTGGCACAGCGACCGCGCGACCGTCGAGTTCCGTGAGCTGATCTCCCTTGCGGAAGGCACCTGGGCGCCGCTGCCCGACGAGTCGTTCGCGCCGTCCGGGACCAGCGTGCGCACCGTCCTCCTCGTCGTCGACGCCGAGGAGGGAGGGCCGCTGCCCACCCACGGCTGGCACCAGAGGCAGCCCCGGCAGCTGGACCTGTTCGCCCTCACCTGACCCGCGTTTCTTTGCCGCTTCTTTACTGAATCAGATTGTCTAAACTGGCTAGGGTAAGCCGATTCGGAAAGAATGAGAGAAGCGCAACAAACCACCACCTGTCAGGAAAGGCAAAGGCCATGGAAACCCAGGACCTCATCCAGGGCATCAACAACGGGGACTTCTTCCTTCTCGCCCAGGAGGAAAGGGAACTCATCCTCCCCTGGCTCCGGAACACCATCACCACCCAGGGGGAGGACCCCAAGGGGCTTCTCCTCCAGGCCCTCACCAACATCCTGGAATCCGGGGACTACAAGAGGATCCACAACAGGAACCTCCTCCTCCTCAACCGCCAGGAGGCGGAATCCTTCCTCCCCTGGCTCTGGGAAACCCTCACCACCCAACAGAGGGAGGACGACAACTCGGATCTCTGCCAGACCTTCTCCAGGGTCCTGAACACCGCGAACCAGGTCTACGGCACAGGGCCCTTCAACAGGGCCACCTGTATCTGCAACGGCTAACCCACCACAGGGGCCGCTCCAGCGGCCCCTGACAACCAATCCCCCCGGAAAGGACGGGAATGGATCTCGCCACCTGCACCTACCAGGAGTTCACGCCCCCGATGGGCGCTCCGATCCGCACCACCGCGGGACACCCGCGCTTCCCGCTCGCCTACGAGCTCGCCGGCCACGCCCGGCTGATCACGCCGACGCGGGAGCTGCTCGCGCAGAACCTCCCGAAGGACGCGTACGAGTTCAGCTACCGGCGCCTGCTGAACGGCCAAGGCATCCACCGCATCCACGCCGAGCTCGCCGGCCTTGCCGCCCGCACCGGCGCCGCCCGCCTGGTCCTGCTCTGCTTCGACCGCTACGACCGGCTGAAGCCCCCGAACGACTGGTGCCACCGGGAGTTCTTCGCGAAGTGGTGGCTGGAGCAGACCGGAGAGGAGATCCCCGAACTCGGCGCCAGGTCGGCGACGCCGCCGCCCGCCCTCTTCTGACCGCCGCACCGACGCCCTACGAGGAGGACGCCATGGCCGGCGCCTACTGCAAGTTCTGCGGCCACCGCTGCTTCGTGTACCGGGTCATCCCCGACGGCCCGCAGAAGGACTGGGCCGGACACCTCGCCACCTGCGCCGAAGGCATGGCGTACGACCGCGAGCAGACCGGGCACGACCACACGACGGCGACCAACCCGGTGCAGAACACCGACTGAGCAGCCCACCGCACCATCACCCGGCCGGGACCCGCGAGGGTCCCGGCCGGACCCATCTCCGGAAGGAAGAACATGATCGAGACCCGCGTATGCATCGACGACACCTTCGGGCCGTACGACGCGAAGCTGGACCCGGCGAACCTGTGGAACGGGTTCCTCGCCCCCCACTTCACCCTCGACACCGTCAAGAGGATGTCCGCCCGCACGATCGAGATGGCCGAAGAGGAGTGCGGCTACACCGCCATCCCGACGATCCACGTCCTCGAGGGCCGCGCCGACAGCCCGAGCAGCGTCCACGTCATCGACGGCGGCCTGGACCGCGACGGGCACCCCCGGCGGATCAGCGCCCACGTCCGCTGGGAGCTGGTCGACCAGAATCCCGACCGGGCGGCGAGCATCCTCAAGGCCCAGCCCGGAGCCGAGGTCGACGCAACCGAACCCGCCGGTGAGGGCGAGTACCGCGCGGTCGTGTTCGTCATGGACTGGCAGTGCTGGGACGACGTCGAGCCCGGCGAGCAGGCCGGCGGCGTCTACGCACCCGACGACGAAGGCCGGTACGCGGTCGGCGCCTGGTCGTGGTGCTGGAGTTACACCAGCTGGTGGTGTGTCTGCGGCCGGGACCAGTACTGGCACGAGACCGAGTGCCTGTGCGGCCTGACCCGCGGCGCCCAGCCGAAGACGCCACTGGCCATCGCCACCGAGAGGGCTGGCCAGACCCTGCGCACCCTGGCCCCCGAGGCGACATCGGCCCTGGTCGACCTGACCGACCTCGCCCGCGTCTGCGAGGTCTACGCCGGCGACACCGAGCTCGACACGGCCGACGACACCGGCCCGTTCGACACCGAGACGCTCGGCGCGGCTGACCGGATCCTGCGCGACGCCCTGGACGACGCGGACTCCGCCGACCTGGAAGCGGCCGGATGGGAGCACGTCCCGGACGAGGAGTCCGCACGCCTCTACCGGATCACCTTCCCCGCCCCGGCCGCCCACTGACCCCCCACCCACACGAAACGAGGAAGCCACATGAGCGACCAGGCCCCTTCCCGCCCCGCCTACCGTCTCCCCGACAGCGGCGCGCTCGGCGCGGCCACCGACACGACCCTGAAGGACGCGGAGCGCGCGCACGAGCAGCTCGGCCGGGTCATGGTCGTGGTGACCGCTGCTGCGGTCCGCGACATCCTGACCGGCTGCAAGCCCGACGCCCCGTTCGACGCGGCGGCGGTCGAACTCGTCGAAGGCGCGGATGGCTCACTGTTCCCCAACGGCCGGTACTGGACGTTGGCCGGCGACGAGCGCACGTTCACCGAGACGGTCGGCTTGACCGAGGCCGGGAACGGCATCCACGACATGAGCGGGTGGACTGCTTACCTGGACGACAACACCCAGGACGTCTGGCGTCCGCTGTGCACTGAGCTGCCCGACCGCAACGGGCGGCCGGCGTACCGCCTCGACCTCCTTCGGGCGGCGGCCGTCACGCTCGACGGGCCCGTACCGGTCCCGGCCGCGCGCCCGCTGAGCACGATGGTCGACGTCATGGTGTGCGCGAACGACGTGTACCGCTATCCGGCGTTGGTGGACCCGGCCGTTCAGCGGGACGGGTTCGTGAAGCCCTGGTTCGACCTCGACACCGTCCGGCGGATCGCGGCCGACACCCAGGCGGACGCCGCCCGGTTCGGGCACGGCTCAATCGACACGGTGCACGTCTTGGACGGCATGGTCGAACGGAAGGCGCAGGCGGTCGTGCTGGTCATCTCCTGGATGTACATCGGGGGCGGGCGGAACGAGAAGGCGACCGAGATCCTCCAGCCGAACGCCGACGGCAGGTACGCCATCGGCGGGTTGGACTGGTGCTGGTACGTGGTCGGTGACGACCTGACTCCGCAGATCCCGTTCCAGCCCGAGGCCGTCTGACCTGCGGCTTTCTTAGAAGTTCTTTTGCCGAATCAGGTTGTCAAAACTGGCTAGGACAACCTGATTCGGAAAGAATGAGATCAGTACCCCACGCACCACCAGCGCCGCCCCGGCCGGGGCGGCGCTCGGCATGACCGCAAGGAGAGAAGACGTGGCCACCGCGTCCAAGAAGAAGAAGTTCCGCATTGCGGCCCACCGGCCGGCGAGGAGGCAGCGCCGCTTCCAGCACGACAGCCTCACGGCGTGTGATCTGTTCAGCGGCTTCGGCGGACTCACCAAGGGCATCGAGGACGCCGGGTTCGACACGATCATGGCCGCGAACCACAACGAGTACAAGGTGCGGATCCACGAGACGAACCACCCGACGGCCGAACACTGGATCGCCGACCTCGTCGACCCCGAAGCGTCCGACTACCACTCGGCGAGAGACCTTCCCGGGGTTGACCTGCTGACTGCGGGCGTGAGCTGCGTTAACCACTCGATCGCGAACACGCAGAGGGCCTACGAGGAGGGCCTGGCGCTGTTCGAACTTGAGGACCCGGAGTTCGAGTCCCGGGTCACGAGGTCGGAGCGGGACCGGGCGACGGCGACGTGCGTGCTGCAATACGCCGGTCAGCATCACCCGCGGCTGATCCTCGTCGAGTGCACGACCGGCCTCCAGTCGTGGGGGAAGGCGCTGCCCAACAAGGCGAAGATCGGCGATGGCTCGACGTATCGGTGGTGGCTCGGCGAGTTCGAGAAGTTGGGCTACCGCTACCGGGTGCTGTACCTGAACTCGCAGTTCTTCGGCGTCCCCCAGAGCCGGGATCGGCTCTACATCTGCTTTTGGGACGCCTCGCTGCCCACGCCCGACCTCGACCACCGGCCGGCGTCCTGGTGCGGTCACTGCGACAAGCGGGTGGAAGCGGTGTGGTCGTGGAAGACGGGCGTCCCGGCGTCGGGGCTGGTCTGCTACGGCAAGCAGTACAACTACCGGTGCCCCAGCTGTCGCCGCGAGGTCGTCCCGCCGATGACGCCCTCGCTGTACGCCCTCGACCTGTC
This sequence comes from Streptomyces sp. NPDC001027, assembly GCF_040299045.1. Taxonomy (NCBI): domain Bacteria; kingdom Bacillati; phylum Actinomycetota; class Actinomycetes; order Kitasatosporales; family Streptomycetaceae; genus Streptomyces; species Streptomyces sp. NPDC001027. Next base: position 10,306 of record NZ_JBEPBI010000061.1, on the reverse strand, counting down.
CGACCTGGGCACGAAGATCGGCGACCGGGACACGCCGCTCGCCGACAGCACGATGGCCCGCGCCGAGCGCTGCCGCCAGCGCTTCGCCCAGTTCCCGGCCGTCCTCCTCCCGGCGAAGGGCGTACACGGCACCGAACGCCACCCGTGGCAGCCGCTGTCGACGCAGACCAGCCAGCAGGAGGCGGCGCTGCTGACGACTGGCGCGATCGTGGCCGCGCACCGTCACAACGGCGAGGGACAGCACATCCTGCGGCCGATGGACACGGTGACCGCGACGCATGAGAAGGCGGTGTTCCTGGCGGTCGACAACTACCAGGGCGGACCGCGCGGCGCGCACATCCCGCTCCCGACCCAGGTCGGTTCGGAGACGCTCGCGGTGGTGTCCTCCGGGATCGTGCCCTTCCGGAAGAACACGACGCCGACGGTGCACGCGGAGGCGATGCCGACGGTCACCTCGGAGCAGATCCCGGGCATGCTCACCGCGGCCGGGTGGTTCAAGCAGAACGGGGCCACGGGGGCCGAGACCGCGCCGCACCCGCTGACCGATCCGCTCGGCACGCTCACCGCACGGGACACGACCGGCCTGCTGGTCGCCGAGTGGCAGGCATCGCTGGCGGACCTGCCGCTGGCCGAGTGCTACTTCCGGATGATGAAGGCGAACGAGGTGGGCGTGGGCTGCGGCTTCGACGTCGACTTCGCAGGCCGCAAGGGGACCTTCAAGGTCTGGGGCAGCGCGAGGAACCAGGTGGACGGGTTCGGCAACGCGGTGTCCCCGGCGGTCGGGACATGGATCGCGGCCCGGCTCCGAGCCATCATCCACGGCGAGCAGGTAGCGGCCTGACCTGCGTTTTTCTTGTCCGTTCCTTTACTGAATCAACTTGTTTAAACTGGCTAGGGCAAGCTGATTCGGGCAGAATGAAAGTAGTTCAAAACACACCAACCTGAACAGAAAGGCGCAAGCCATGCTGAACATCCGCCTCACCACCATCGCGAGCGGCCCCGTCAACACCGTCCCCGTGACGCCCGACCTGCCCACCGCGGCGGTCATGACGACCCCCCTGCCCGTCGTCGAGGACCTCGGCACCTGCCCCGACTGCGGGGCGGAGATGACGTCACTGGTCAACGACAAGGGCGAGGTGCGGGCGGTGTTCTGCGAGTACTGCGAGTTCGGCAACTTCTGACCGGCCGGGCGGCCAGCAGGCCGCCCCCTGAGCAGGCGGCGTGAACGGGCCTTGAGCCCGGTACGCGCCGCCCGCCCAGGAACCGCCCCACCACGAGAGAGAGACCCGTATGACCATCACCCGAGCCGGCGTCATCAACGACGGCATCCTCATCCAGGCCGACAACCCGTTCAACCTGCGGTACGCCGTCCTCGACGCCCAGCCGGCCGACATCCTCGAGGACGTCACCACCCCGAACTACGAGGTCGGCGACGCCCTGTACCGCACCGGCGTGGTCGTCGACGCCGACCACCGAGGACTCGGCGTCGCCTGGCCCTTCGAGAGCAGCACGAGCCAAGGCCGAGCCCAGGTGCGTGCCGCCGGCGAGGCCGCCGCCGTCATCCACGCGACGGTCAGCCCCGGCCCCAACTGGCTCACCATCAGCGGCGTCAGCTACGAGCGGGAAACCATGGACCGCGTCCGCGCAGCCGTCCTCAACGGCGGCTACAGCTGGCCCGAGGGCCGCGTCACGGTCACGGTCGAAACCGTCGTCGGCCGCCCCCTCGACAGCACGCACGACCTCGCCCTTGCCTGCGCGATCCTCGGCGCGGCCGGGCACTACAGCCCGACCGCCATGACCGACGTCGCGTTCATTGGCGAACTCGGCCTCGACGGCCGCGTGCGGCCCGTGCCCGCCATCAACGAGGCCGCCCGCGCCGCCATCGCCGCCGGCTGCACGACCGCGCTCATCCCCGAGGCCAACATGAGCGACATCGACGTGCCTGACATCGGCATCTACAGCGTGGAGAACGTCGACCAGGCCGTGCGGGTCCTCCAGACCTTCGACCGCGCCAACTCCTAGGCGACACGCGAGGGCCGGGGGCAGGCAACGCCCCCGGCCCTGCACACCGACCACCCAACACCACGAAGGGACGTCTCCCATGCCCAGCAAGGCCTTCTGGACCGAGCACTTCGAGGACGCCTACCGCGACGCCCGCAAGAAGCGGCGTGAGGTCATCGACCGTGGCCTGCTCCTCATCGCCCACCAGATCCGCGAGGAGCTGCCCACCGCCACCGCCATCAGCGTCACGAGCAGCCTCCTGACCGCCGTGCACGACACCGACGGCACGATCTGGCGCTCCCTCGACGCGGCCACGGCCGACAAGCTCAGCCGCCCCGTCCTCAACGACGTCCGGGACACGCTCCTCGACATGCTCGACTTCGCCAGCACCGGCCGCCCGCTCCTCAAGGCCGGATGGCAGGAAGACCCGCAGCAGCCCCACACCTACCGCGCCGAACTCCCCGCGGACCCCGACAAGGACCAGCCGCAGGACACCGCCCCGGCCGCCACCGCTCCGCCGCACGGCACACCGGGGGAGGACGCCGGAACCTGCACCCAGTGCAGCCGACTGCTCATCTGGGACAGGACCGGCAAGAGCGTGAACGACGAGTGGGGCGAGTACCTCTGCTACGGCCCCCGCCCGGAAGGCACCAAGTCCGCCGTCCACGTCCTCACCGCACCGCAGACGACCGGCGAGCAGCCGACGGCACAGAGCTGACCGCCATCCGACCGGCAGGCCGGGGAACAGGCAACGTTCCCCGGCCGCACCCCTCACCCCCGACCAGCGCACCCGAACGGAACACCATGACCGACGTCGTCTTCACCGCGTACGGCCCCGACCGCTTCGCCCCCCACCTGCCGTTCGCCCGCCACGGCTACCTGTTCACCGCCCCCGGTACATGGCCCGACGACACCCCGGCCCACACCAACGTCACCAACTGGGAGATGGCCGTCTACCGGACCCGCGGCGAGTGGGAGGTGCGAGACGTCGACGGCAACCGGCGAGTGTGGGGCACCGGCCCCTCCCGACGCGTCGCGACCGGCCTCGCCTTCCAGGAGATCGCCCGGCGGCGCCGCAAAGAAGCGGCCGAGATCGCCCGGCAGCGCGTGAACGTCCTCGGCCTGGAGCCCATCCCCCCGTTCACGATGGAGGTCACCGCCAGCGTCACCCTCGTCCTCGCCCCGAACGCGATCGGCGTCCTCGCCAGCACCCTCCCCGGCACAGAAGGCGGCCCCGAGCGGCACCTAGTGCTCGACATCGACGGCGGCGAGCCCTACGAGATCGTCGACCACCCCACGGTCAGCCTGCACACCACCCAAGTCGGTGTGCTCCACCACCGATGTGACTGCAACCCCGAGAACGCCGCCCGATTCGAGAGCGAGCCCCAAGCGCTGACCTACGCCAAGTACGCCCTGACGCAGTGCTGGCCGTGTACGGCCCTGCACCCCACCGCATGCGTCCACTGCGCCGAACAGCGCGCCCAGCCCCACAAGGCCTGCACCCCCGACGAGCCGTGCGCCACCTGCGCGGCGGCCGCCCTCGAGCCCGTCGGCTGACCACACCTGCCATCTGTGAGGCCGGGGAACAGGCAACGTTCCCCGGCCTCACAGCTGTCCTACCGGGCTCCGCCCCCGCCGCCCACCCCGCCCCGACCACACCGAGAAAGGCCGCCACACATGGACTGGAAGCCGCGCCTCATCCGCCTCCCCGACTCCCACCTTCCCCGCGGCCCCGAAACCGACTGGAAGTGCAGGACGTGCGGCACGGCCTGGCCGTGCGAGACGGCCGCCGAGCATCTGACGGAGAATCGATGCAGCTGCGGCAGTCCCTCGTACTGGGAGAAGCGCGGCCCGAGGAACTGGCACGCCGGCCCCAGCTGCTACACCCCCGCCGACGTCATCCGCCGCCAGGCCGCCGACCTGCACGCCTACCGCGAGGCCCACCCGCACTACCCGCCGAGCCACTACTACCCGAAGAAGCCGCGCCGCCCGAAGTGGCAGGAGCCGGCCTACGAGCACACCCCGGCCGGGCCCGGAGACATCCAGCCCGGAACGTGGACGTGGGTCAAGCCCGGCGGGCTGCACCCCGGCTGGGGCGACATCCACCGTCTCGCCATGATCACCCGGCCGGGCCTGCCCAAGTGCGAGGTGTGGCTGATGTGCGACGGCACCGTGCACGACGTCCGCGCCGACCGCCTCATCCTGTCCGGCCAGCCCCGGAAGGCCCCCGCCGCCTGGTGGCAATGGACGGTCGCCGAACACCTCGAACAGCAGCCGAAGCCCTGCCCGCAGGCCGAGGACCGTACCGCGGAGCAGCTCGAACTGTTCCCCGGCCTCACGCCCGTCTAAGCCCCTCAACCCCCCGAGCCCTCCACCACCCCAAGCCCCGGCAACGAGGCGGCCACAGACGGAACCACGGCCCCTACCAGCCGGAATACCGCCCCGCCTACCTCCTCCGAAGGTCCGCACACGGCATGTACTATCCGACTCGGCTGATCGTTTCGAGCAGCGGCGCGATCAGCCCACGCGCCGGAGGTGTAACCGTCGCACGGCCCTCTTCCAGGGGGTAGGACCACGTTCAACTCGTGGCCGGCGCTCCACCGCTCCACCCGTGAAGGCCTCCGCCCACCCCAGGGCGGGGGCCTTCCGCATGCCCGCCGATTCTTGGAACCGGGAGAAAGCCGCAGGTCGGCTACCATCTCCGCCCGCCTCAGACGGATGACCAAGGAGCGGCCCCTATGTTCCACGGCTCGATACCCGCGCCCCTGCGCTCGATCATCTACGAGCACGCCGGGACCTGGCCCGGGGAGGACATCTACGTCGGCTGCTCCGGGAACTTCACCATCGAGCGGGTGCTGCACGCCCGGTTCGGCAACGAGCGCCGCGTCCACGGCAACGACATCCAGGCCTACTCGTGCGCCCTCGGCTGGTACCTCGCCGGCGACGACCTCAACTACACCCTGCGCGACGAGTACGAGGAGTCCCTCGGCTGGCTCAAGCCCTACCTCGAGGACCGCACGGACCTCCTCGCCACCCTCATGCTCGGCACCCGCTTCCTCCAGTACGTCGGCAAGGAAGGCACCTACTACCGGCGGATGATGGACGCGACCCGCGACCAGTGGGAGCGGATGCACGACAAGACCGCCACCAAGCTGCGCAGCCTGGAAACCAGCCTCGGCTCGTTCTTCGCCGGCGACGTCCGCGACTACCTCGAACACGAGGTGCCCCAGGACGCCCCAGTCGTGATGTTCCCGCCGTTCTACGCGAAGGACTACCAGGCCCAGTTCGCGACCATCGACGCCGCGTTCCACTGGCCTGAGCCGTCGTTCGACGAGCTCACCGAGGACGGCAAGGAACGCATCATCGAACAGGTCCAGGACCGGCCGAACTGGGTCCTCGGCCTGCACATTCAACGCCCCGAACTGCGGGACCGCCTCGCTGGCGTCGTCCAGACCGCGAACCGCGGCCTCCCCATCTACGTGTACGCGGCGGCCGGGCCGCGCCGCATCGTTCGGCCCCGGCAGCCCGTCGAGGCGATCCCCATGCCGAAGATCGGCAAGGACGAGGAACTCGGCGACCGCATGACGGTCCACATCCTCACCGGCGGCCAGTTCGCCGGAATCCGCTCCCAGTTCATGTCGAAGACGATCAAACCCGGCTCGCCGCTCATCGCGTGCGGCGTCGCCGTCGACGGCAGGCTCATCGGCGCGTTCGCCTACCTGCCGCCCAAGTTCGACCCGAACACCGCCTACCTGATGTCCGACTTCCCCGTCTCGTGGACCCGGTACCGGCGCCTGTCGAAGCTCATCGTCATGGCCGCGTCCACGAAGGAAGCCCAGCTCCTGATCCAGCGCTCCTTGTCGAAGCGGATCGACGGCTGGGCGACGACCGCGTTCACCGACCGGCCCAACTCGGCGAAATACGGGCGCGGCATCCCCGGCGTGAAGCTCCACAAACGTACCGAGGCCAGCAGCAAAGACCCCGGCGACGGCATCCACCGCTACCAGCTCCAGTACGGCGGCCCCCTCGGTCAGTACGACCTCGACGAAGCGCTCGCCCTGTGGAAGCGCAAGCACGGCAAGGACATGCGATGACGATCGACACGACCACGCCCCTTTTCCGCCCCAAGCTGGTCCGCCGCGACCCGCGGGCCCTCACCCGCCTCGAAGTCAACGCCCGCTACATGCGCAAGGAGGAGTACGACCGGCTGGTGGAGAACATCCGCCGCGACGGCTGCCTCACCTCCACGCCCCTGATCTACTCCGGCGGCGAGCACGCCGACGGCCAAGAGCTGATCCTGTCCGGCAACCACCGCACCATGGCAGCGGTAGAGGCCGGGCTCGACGAGATCGACTGCATGCTCATCGAGGAGCAGCTCACCAAGCAGCAGCTCGTCGCGATCCAGCTGTCGCACAACGCCATCGCCGGCCAGGACGACCCCGCCACCCTCAAGCAGCTGTACGACGAGCTCGACGACGTCGACTGGCGCGCCTACTCCGGTCTCGACGACGAACAGCTCAGCCTCCTCGCCGAAGTCAGCCCCGAAGGCCTCTCCGAAGCCAACCTCGACTTCGCCACCGTGAGCCTGATCTTCCTGCCCGCCGAGCTCGAAGCAGCCCGCGAAGCCTTCGACCAGGCCCGCGTCGGCCAGAACGAAAGCTGGCTCGCCGCACGCGCCGACTACGAACAGACCCTCGACACGCTCGCCTCCACACACGCCGCCCACAAAGTCGGCAACGTCGCCACCGCCCTCCACGCCATCCTCGCCATCGTCGAGAACCACCTCGACGAACTCCAAGCCGGCTACACCACCCCCGACGGCACCCCCCGGCACACAGGACAGGTCGGCCTCGAGACCGTCCTCGCCTCCCGCAGCCTCCCCGCCCCCGCCGCCGTCACCATCGCCAAAGCCATCAGCGCGGCAGAAGGACGCGGCGAGATAGAGCAGGGCCAGGGCTGGCGCCTCCTCGAACGCCTGGCAGGTGAGTACCTCTCCGGCCCCAACCACGTCCCCAGCGAACCCGCATGAGCACCCGCCCACCCATCACCCTGAACCCCGAACTGGACCCGTGGGAACGTCACCCCAACGAGACCCCCCACAAACACGGACAGTTCGCTACGTACAGGGACCTCGGTAGGACCCGCACCCTGACCGAAGCCGCGCAAAGGCTGACACTCGCGTACGGGCACGTGAGGAACCTGGCCGCCCAGTACCGGTGGCGGGAGCGTGTCGAGGCATACGACCGGCACCTAGACCGGCAGTACGAGGCGATGTGGCTGGAGGAGCGACGCAAGGCCGCCGAGAACGACGCGAAGATCCTCGGCGCGGCGGTCGGCAAGCTGGCGCAGCGGCTCCAGACACTCCGAGCCGAGGAGCTGTCCGCCGGCGACTTCATCCGGCTCATGGACGTCGCCATGCGGCACCGGCGCGTCCTGTTCGGCGACCCCACGGAGACGATCGCCGTCACCAGCGAGGGCACTACCGCGCTGGCGCAGCACTTCGCCGACTTCGCGGAGATGTCCCCGGAGCAGCGGCGGTCCCGCCTCGGCGAGCTGGCGGCGTCGGTGAACCAGCGGATCAAGGCCGTGGACGGTAGCGACGACGAGGACGAGGAGGCTTAGACGGTGACGGTGGCCGTGGACGAGCTGGAGCACCTGGACGACGCGGAGGTCTACCGGCAGCTGGAGGCAGCGCGCCGGGCCATGAGCGCGGACCTGCTGCGGGACCCGGTGACGCTCGCTCGCGGCCTCGACCGGCGGTTCCGGATGCGCCCGCACCTGAAGCTCATCGGCGAAGCCCTTGCCGCCGTGGGCCGGGGTGAGTACGACCGCCTGCTGATCCTCACCCCGCCCCAGGTAGGCAAGCCGGTCTATGCTGGGTCCATGATTCTCATGGGCGACGGGTCACGGAAGCGGATAGACGAGATCGAGGTCGGAGAGGAGGTCATCACCCACACGAGCCGCCCCCGACGCGTCTCCGCCGTGCACCGGCAAGGCGCTCTGCCGACCGTCCGGATCACGACGCACGGTGGCAGGGAGACCGTCGCAGCGCTCGACCACCCGTTCCTGACGCCCGAAGGCTGGGTGAACGCTGGCGACCTGGTGGTCGGCCAGTCGCTCGCCACCGTTCCGCGCCCTGCGACCCGGGCTACGAGCGAGCTACTGCCCGAGGAAGCCCGCCTGATGGGGTACTTCGTCGGTGACGGCAGCGTGTCGTACATCAACCCCGGTCGCGGCGACGGCCAGTTCTCCAGCGCGATCACGACGTTCGACGCCGGGGTGCGCGCCGAGATCCAGCGATGCTGCGAAGCCCTCGGCTTCCAGGCGGCCGATTCGAGCGCCAAGCGCGGCCGGGTGAACGTCTCCGGAGGGTCGCGCCCGTGGCTGCTGAAACATGGCCTGGCCGGGAAGAACTCGTGGACCAAGCGGGTGCCCGAGGCCGTGTTCACCAGCACGCCCGAGGTCATCGCCGAGTTCATTGCCGGCTACTGGGACTGCGACGGTGTGGTCACCTCGCGCGGCAAGGCCCGCGACGGCTCCGCCCGCCAGGATGTCGCGGTCGAGCTGTACTCGGTTGCCCTCAACCTCATGAAGGACGTGCAGCACCTGCTGCTGCGCCTGGGCATCCGGTCGATGATTCGCTTGAAGAAGGGCGCCTACAAGGACGCTGAGCACATCTCGTACAGGCTCGCCGTCATTGCGCGGGACGACGTCGCCAAGTTCCGGAAGCTGGTCCGCCTCGCTCACCAGAAGCGCGCTGCCGCCCTCGCCGGGCACACGCTGCCCCGCACGGACTTCGACGCGCAACTCGCGGCGGACTCCATCGTGTCGATCGAGCCGAACGGCGAGCAGGAATGCCGCTGCCTGACGGTCGAGGACGACCACACGTTCACCAGCGACGACCTGGTGGTGCACAACAGTACGACCGTCGCGGAGTGGTTCCCGTTCTGGTGGCTGTGCATGTACCCGATGGACAAGGTGGCGGTCACCTCCTACGGCGACGACCTGGCGCTGCGGCGCGGCAAGAGGATCCGCGGCTACGTCGAGGAGTACGGCGACGAGTGGGATCTGCGGATGAAGGCCGGCTCGGGGGCGATGCAGGACTGGGAGGTCACCGCGGGCGGCGGCTGCCGCTCAGTGTCCGTCGGTAAGGGCCTCACCGGTTTCGACGTGAACCTGCTGATCATCGACGACCCGCACAAGGACCGCGCCGACGCCGAATCGGAGGCCGCCCGCCGGGCCCTGCACGACTGGTACTCGTCGGCCGCCCTGTCCCGCCTCCAGCCCGACCGCGGCGCCGTGGTGGCGATCCAGACCCGCTGGCACCCCGATGATTTCGCCGGCCGCCGCATCCAGGAAGAGGGCCGCCTCGAGGACGGCGGCCGGTGGAAGGTGATCCACCTCCCCGCGGTCGCCGACCCCAAGTTCGGCCCGGATCCGCTCGGCCGTGAACCCGGGGAGCCGCTGCCGCACCCGAAGATCCCCACCCGCGCCGTCGCCAGGCTGAAAGCGTGGTGGGCGCAGAAGAAGGCGACATCGATCGTCCGGGACTGGCATGCCCTCTACCAGGGCGACCCTCAGCCCGGTGAAGGAGCGCTCGTGTCCGAGGAACTGCTGCGCCTTCTGCGCGACACCACCACCCCGGTGGAGCCGCAGAAGATCGCCGTCTCCATCGACCCGTCCGGTGGCGGCCGGGACGTCGCCGGCGTCATCGGCGGGTTCCTCGGCGACGACGGCCGCGTGTGGGTCACCGACGACGTGTCCGCGCCGATGTCGTCCGCCGACTGGTCCACCGCCGCGTGCCGGCTCGCGCACCGCACGAACGCGTCGATCATCTACGTCGAGTGGAACTTCGGCCGGGACATGTGTGTCCTGGCGATCCAGACGTCGTGGGAGGCGTTGCAGAGGTCGGGGGAGATACCGCAGAACGTCCTCATGCCCGCCATCGCGCCTGTCCGCGCCAAGCAAGGCAAGCTGCTGCGGGCGGAACCGATCGCGCAGCAGATGGTGCAGGACAAGGTTCGCTTCCGGGGCGTGTTCACCGACCTCGAACGAGAGTGGGCGACGTGGCAGCCGACGGACCCGGACAGCCCGGGCCGCATCGACGCCTCCTGCATCCTCGTGTACGGGCTGATCCCCGACGCCAACCAGGGCGCCATCGTCCACGCCCCGCTCCCGCAGGCCCCGCAGCCGGGCGGTCGGCCTGGCGGCGCAGCATCGGCGTACGGGCGCCGCATCGGCTAGAGAACCTCTTCGTCTTGGTCGGCTCCCCGATCACCAGCCGTGGCACGGAAGGCCGCCCGGG
>NZ_JBEPBI010000060.1:0-43068 GCF_040299045.1 Streptomyces sp. NPDC001027 | reverse complement strand
CCCGCACCGGTCAGCGCCGCCGTGCTTCGCCCCGAGGCGAGGACGGCGGCGCTCCGGTGCTCGCGCGAACGATCAGCCGGGTCGGGACCAGCGTCTTGTCGATCAGGTCGGGCCCGGTCCGGCCGATCTTGTCCAGCAGCTTCTGCAGGCTGATCCGGCCGACCGCGGCGAAGTCCTGCCGCACGGTGGTCAGCGGCGGCCAGAAGGCCTGGGTCTCCTCCATGTCGTCGAACCCCACGACGCTGACGTCCTCGGGAATCCGGCGGCCGAGCTCGTGCAGGGCGCGCATGACGCCGAGCGCCATGTGGTCGTTCGCGGCGAAGATCGCCGTGACCTCAGGCCGGCGCCCCAGGGTCAGCCCGTGCAGGTATCCGGACCGGGTGGTCCAGTCGCCGTACAGCACCGGGGGAGGGACGACGCCGGACTCCTCCAGCGTGCGCCGCCACGACTCGACCCGATGGGCCGCGGAGAACGAGGTCGGGGGACCGGCGACGTGCCACACCTGGCGGTGGCCGAGTGCCAGCAGGTGTTCCGTCGCCTGACGGGCGCCCTGCGCCTGATCGGTGTCCACCACGGTGTAGCCGGGGCCGGTGTCGGAGTCGACGACGACCATCGGAACCCCAGGGGGGAGGCTGAACTCCGTGTCGTCCAGGAGATGCGCCTCGAAGACGAGGATCACCCCGTCGACGGCCGCCTCGCTGAGCCGGTCGTAGGCGCCCGACAGCCTGCCCATCGTCGGGTCCGGCACGGGGATGAGGGTGACGGCGTACTTGGCGCGCGCGGCTTCCTTGGCGATGGCGTCGAGCGTGCGCGTGTTGCCGAACGTCCTGAGCGTGAAGGTGATGACGCCGATGGTGTTGAACCGCCCGCTCTTGAGCGCGCGCGCCGCTCCGTTGGGCCGGTAGCCCAGCGCCTGCATCGACTCCACGACCCGCTGCCGGGTCGCCGGGTCGACGTTGGTGTGGCCGTTGGACACGCGTGAGACCGTCTGCGGTGCGACACCGGCGTGACGGGCGACGTCCGCCATCGACGGCCGAGGCTGTCCGGACCTGGACCTGTCCCCCATCGCCATGATCCCCTGTTTCCCTGTTCCTCTGTGTTCCCGTTCCCGGTTTCCCCTGTTTCTCGGGCCCTGAGGACAGCCTAGGCCCACTCCCCGCAGGCCCGCGGCGCGAGGGCTCGCGGGCGCCCTCGCGGGGAATGCGCGGGACCGCGGGTCAGCGCCGGGCGGCTTCGCCGAGCGCGCGCCGGTAGGCCAGTTCGTCGTCCTCGCCGAACACGGCGAACACGACGCGGTCGAAACGGCCGGGGTGGGCGTCCAGCCACTCGCCGACCGTGCGCAGCGCGACGGGGGCCGCCTCGCTCCTGGGATAGCCGAAGACGCCGGTGCTCACGGCGCAGAAGGCGACGGTGCGGACGGCCTCCACCTCGGCGGCGAGGTCCAGGCAGGAACGGTAGGAGGAGGCGAGCGCCGACACGTCGTCGGCCCGAGTGCGGCCGTCGACGATCGGGCCGACCGTGTGCAGGACGTACCGGGCCGGCAGGTGATGGCCCCGGGTGATCTTGGCCGTGCCGGTCGCCTCGGGTGCGCCCTGCAGCGTCATGACCGTGTGGCAGTCGTCGCGCAGGCGGGGTCCCGCGGCGTTGTGGAAAGCGTTGTCGATACAGGGGTGCATCGGGCGGAAGCAGCCCAGCAGGGCGCTGTTGGCGGCGTTGACGACGGCGTCCGCGTCCAGAACGGTGAGGTCTCCGCGCCACAGCACGGTCCGGCGTCCGGCCGGGAAGGCGAATCCGGGGAACTGCTCCGCGATCGTGGGCAGACTCTCCACCCGGACGGTCGGCCGCAGCAGGCGCTCCCCGCCGAGGATCGCGTCCACCGCTTCGTCCACGCCGTCCGGCAGCGGGCCGGGATCGCGGACGGTCAGCACCGCGCGCAGCAGCTCGCGGGCCGTCGCCGCGTCCATGCCGTCGAGGTCCGCCGGCGAATCGGCCCGCATCCCCAGTCGGGCAGCGGCCGGATCGGCGGCGAGCAGGCGCAGCGCCGTGCGGACGTGGGCGTCCAGCCGGCCGGCGGCCGCGGCGGCTGCGGCCGGCCGGAAGGGCTCGTCCAGCGCGACGGCCTCGCGGTAGGCGGCCAGGGGCAGCGAAGCGGGCCGCGGCCTCGTCCCGGCGGGGACGTCGGGCTCGGTGTGGGGCGCGTTCATCGGGGGCTCCGGATGGGGGCGTGCGGACGGACCGTGCCGGCGGCCCGGCGCGTGCACGACGACGTGCACGGGCCGGGCCGCCGGCGGGGGAGGGGGCGGGGCTGTTCGAGCGTGCCGACGTGCAGCTCGACGATCCCTGCTCGACCGTCTCGCGGGTCCGGCGGGCGTGGTCAGAACAGGCCGTTGCCGTGGGGCAGTTCGGTGGGCACGGGCGCGATGACGTCCCAGTGCTCGACGATCTTGCCGTCGGCGACGCGGAAGAGGTCGTAGTAGGCGACTGCGACGCCGAACTCGCCCTCGGACTGCGTCAGGACGAAGTCGCCTTCGGCGATGACCTTGTGGACCTTCTTGTAGACGAGGTTCTTGCCCTGCTCGGCCCACTTGGCGGCGGCCGCCCCGAAGCCGTCGAGGCCGTCGGCGGCGTCGGTGTTGTGCTGGTGGTAGGTCTCGGTGGAGATGTAGTCGGTGAGCACCGAGTAGTCGGCGCCGACGAGGACCTGCTCGGCGAACGCGGTCACCAGGGCGCGGTTCGCCTCGGTGCTGTCGGGGTCGGCGACCGCGGCCGGGCCGTCGGTCTGGGAGCGGCCGGAGAGGGTGTTCTCGACCTTGGGGGTCAGGGCGTCCCAGTGCTCGGCCAGCTTGCCGTCGGCGTCGACGCGGAAGACGTCGAAGCCGACGAGCGGGACGGGGCCGAAGCCGTGGTAGGTGCCGTGCAGGGCGACGAGGTCGCCGTCGGCGATGACGCGGGCGCCTTCGTAGCGGAAGTCCTCGCCGAGGCCTGCCACGAGTGCGCGCAGGGCCTCGGGGCCGTCGGCGGCGAGGGCGCTGTGCTGCGTGTAGTCCGCGGCGGCCCAGCGGTCCACGGCGGTGGGGTCCTTGTCGCCGAACAGTTCCGAGGCGGCCTGGAGGACGGCGTTCTTTGCGTTGCTCATGACGGTCTTCCTTGAGTGGGGGACCTGCGCCGGGATGAACCGGCGGCCGAGTGGTGATGTGTTCAAACTAGGCCGTGATCAGTGGGTCGACGGGCCCAAGAGGGACATTTGATGGTCAAAAAGTGACGCCTCGTGTGTGCTGAGGCGTCTGTGCACATGGGTCAGCTCCGGGCGGCGCGCACGACGTCGGCGAGGGGCGTGGCGGGGCGGCCGGTGAGGCGGGGCACGGCGTCGCTGACGCCGTCGAGTTCCCCGGCCGCGATGGCCGTGTAGGTGGACACCCAGGCGTCCAGCTGCCACGGGGGGGCGCCGTAGGAGGCGCGGGAGGCGTAGGCCTCCGCGACGGTCTCGGGTCGGTAGACGACCGTGCGCCCGAGCTGCTCCGACAGGATCACGGCCGCTTCGTCCAGGGTCAGGGACTCGGGGCCGGTCAGGTCGTAGGCGACGCCTGCGTGGTCCTGCGGACGGGAGAGCACCGCGGCGGCCGCGTCGGCGATGTCCTCCTGGCCGACGAACGCGGCACGCCCCTGTCCGGCCGGGCCGCGGATGACGCCGTCCTCGCCGACCAGGTCGGGGACGAACTCGGCGTAGAAGTTGTCCCTGAGGAACGTGTGCGCAAGCCCGCTCTCCCGGATGTGCTGCTCGGTGTGGAAGTGGTCCCGCGCCAGGGTGAAGGTGGCGTCGGGGGACGCGCCGTAGAAGGAGACGTACACCAGATGGCGCACTCCCGCCGCCGCGGCGGCGTCCACGAACGCCCTGTGCTGGGCGAGGCGGTCGGCGCTCTCGGAAGCCGACACCATGAAGACGGTGCGGATGCCGGCGAGGGCCTCGCCCACCGCGGCACGGTCGGCGTAGTCGCCGCGCACGGCCACCGCGCCGGGAAGCCGCGGAGCCCGCTCGGGGCGGCGGACCACCAGCGTCTGCGCGACGCCCCGCTCGGCCAGCAGCCGGGCGACCCGCCCGCCGAGACGGCCGGTGGACCCGGTGACCGCGATCGTGGGTGCGGCGGGTGCGGCGGAGGTGGGGGATGCTCCGGCTGCTGCTGATGCGTCGGACATGACGTGGGTCTCCTCGCGTGGTGAGGTGGGTGCTCCGCCGGAAGCCGTCAGGGCTCGAGTCGGTCGAGGAACCGGTCCGCCCCGAGGGGAACGGACAGGGCCCGCTCGCCGAGGTCTGCGGGCACGTCGGGGTGACGGGGGTTGATCCGGACGAGGCGGGCTCGGGGCGTCCGGCGCACCACGTCCTCCATGGGCAGCCGGATCACCCCCGGGGTATTGAATCCGGCGCCCAGTTCCAGGACGAGCAGGGTGCTGTCCGTGGGCGCGTCCTCGAGCCACCGCACCAGCCGCCGTCCCGCCGGCAGGTGATCCCGGTCGACGAACTCGGGACCGACCCGGACGTTGGGGAAGACGTCGGCGCCGCAGTTCGGGCACCGCGGCAGCGCCCGGGGGTCGGTCACCCGGCCGGTCTCACGGTCGTAGGCCGCGAGGATCCGGTCGAGGAACGGTTTGCTGGGCCAGGTCTCAGGGGTGCACGGGACGGTGCACTGGAGGCGCCCGTAGTCGCCCTGCGGGGTGAAGACCCGGTCCGCGGCGAAACCGCTGCGGGCGAAGAGCGCGTCGACGTTGGACGTCACCACCCAGTGGTCGCGCTCGCCCACCAGCGTCCGCAGCCGCCGGTACAGGGGGTTGGGGCCGGGGCTGTACCGGATGTCGTCGATGTGAACGGCCCAGTACCCCCACATCATGTCCTTCGGCAGCGGCGCGCCGAACAGATAGCGCGAGCGCAGACCGAGCCGGTGCAGCCCGGGCAGCAGTTCCCTGAAGCGTTCGGCGTCGTCGTAGTCGTAGCCGGCCGCCGCGCTCAGACCGGCGCCGGCCGCGACCAGGACCCGGTCGGCCTCCTCCAGCCACCTGCGGACCGTCTCGGCCGTCACCCGTCCCTCCAGCTGCATCGCCGTTCGCGTCCTTTCCGTTTTCCGCCAGGACAGGCGGAATCCGCCGCTTCGGCGGTACTGCCAACGTACGAGGACGACAGGACGCGTCCCGATAAACTTGTGACTGATGATGGCCAAAACCCGACACGGCGCCGCGAAGGAGATCCTCGAGATCCCCTTCGCCGCGCCCGCGGGCACTCCGCCCGGAATCGAGGTCATGTCACTGGCCGAGCTGCGCCGCCGCGTCGCCGCGCCCACCCTGGGCCGGCCGTTGCGCCCCGACTTCCACCACCTGCTCACCCTGTCGACGGGCGAGCTGCGCCACACCGTCGACTTCACCGGCCATGTGCTGCGACCCGGGTCCTGGCTGTGGGTGCGCCCGGGACAGGTGCACCAGTGGGGCGACCTCGGCAGGGCCGAGGGCACGCTGATCCTCTTCCGGCAGGACGCGCTCGACGCGGCCACCGCGACGGCCGCCCGGGTCGACGACCCGCACGCACCCGTCGTCAGCACTCCCGTCGCCGACGACGCGCAGGCCCTGACCATGGCCGCGGAGCATCTGGGCCGCGAGTTCCAGGCGCTCGGCCACCTCCCGCTGGAGGTGCACATGGCGGCCCTGCGTCATCTGCTGGCGGTCCTGCTGCTGCGGCTCGCCCATCTCACGGTCCCGGTGGGCAGCGCCGTACCGGACCCCGACGAGACGTATCTGCGGTTCCGGGACGCGGTCGAACGGGACTTCACCCGCACCCGGCGGGTCGAGGACTACGCCCGCACGCTCGGCTATTCGGGCCGCACCCTGTCCCGGGCGACGCTGGCCGGCGCCGGGCTCAGCGCCAAGGAGTTCGTCGACCGCCGGGTCGTGCTGGAGGCGAAGCGGCTGCTGGCGCACGGCGACCGGACGGCGGCCCAGATCTCCGACCAGCTCGGCTTCGTCAACCCCTCGCAGTTCAGCAAGTACTTCCTGCACCGTACGGGTCAGTCCCCGATCGAGTTCCGCAACGGCGTCCGCGGGCGGGGCGACGGGGCTGCCCCGCCCGTCGGCGCCGGTCAGGGGCCGGCCCGTCAGAACGGGTAGTGGGCCTGCTCGGCGGCCAGGGTCACCCAGCGGGTGTTGCTGAAGGCCTCGATGCCCCAGCGTCCGCCGAAGCGGCCGTGGCCCGAGGACTTGAACCCGCCGAAGGGGGCCTGCGGCTCGTCGGCGACGGACTGGTCGTTGACGTGCACGATTCCGGTGCGGATCCGCCGGGCGACGCGCAGCCCGTGGGTGCCGTTCTCCGTGATGACGCCGGCGGTGAGGCCGTGGTCGGAGTCGTTCGCCTTGGCGACGGCCTCGTCGTCGGTGGCGAAGGTGTCGATGACGCACACTGGGCCGAACGCCTCCGCGTGGTAGAGCTCGGCGTCCCGGGGGAGCCCGGTCAGCACGGTCGCCGGGTGGACCGCGCCCTCGGGCGGGGTGCCGCCGGTCAGGACGGTGGCGCCCTTGGCGACCGCGTCCGCGACGAGCGCGGCGACGCGCAGCGCGGCGGCGGGGCCGACCAGCGGGCCGATCACCGTGGTGGGTTCGGCCGGGTCGCCCGTGGGCAGGCCGGCTGCCTTCGCCGTGAACTTGGCGGTGAACTCCTCGGCGAGCGACTCGTGCACCAGGATGCGGTCCCCGGACATGCAGATCTGCCCGGCGTTCATGAAGACGCCGAAGGCGGCGGCGTCCACCGCGTAGTCGACGTCGGCGTCGTCCAGGACGATGATCGAGTTCTTGCCGCCGAGTTCCAGCAGGGCGGGCTTGAGGTGGCGGGCCGCGTGGAGGCCGATGGTCCGGCCCACGCCGGTGGAGCCGGTGAAGTTGACCGCCCGCACGCGAGGGTCGGCGATCAGGGTCTCGGCGATCTGGGCGGCGTCGGCACGGTCGTTGGTGACGACGTTGAGCACGCCGTCCGGCAGTCCCGCCTCGCGCAGCACGTCCGCGACGAGCAGCCCGCAGGCGATCGGGGCGTCCTCGCTCGGCTTGACGACGACCGTGTTGCCGGCCGCCAGCGGCGCCGCCACGGCCCGGACGCCGAGGATGACCGGCGCGTTCCACGGTGCGAACGCGGCCACCACGCCCAGCGGTTCGCGCACCGCCAGACCCAGGGCGCCCGGCTCCTGGGCGCTCAGCACCTCACCGCGCGGCGCGGTGATCGCGGCGGCCGCCTCCCGCAGGATGTTCGCGGCGAGGCCCACGTTGAAGTGGGCCCAGGGGCGTGTGCCGCCCGCTTCGGCCGCCATGATCTCGGCCACCTGCTCGGTCCGGGACTCCAGAAGGTCGGCGGCCTTGAGGAAGATCGCCCGGCGGGCGAAGGGCGTGACCGCGGCCCAGTCGGCGAATGCCGCCTCGGCGGCGTCGACGGCGCGGGTGACGTCGTTGGGCCCGGCGGCGGCGACGGTCGCGTAGACCTCGCCGGTGTAGGGGTTGACGTCGTCGGCGGTGCGGCCGGAGAGGGCGGGCACGTCCTTGCCGCCGATGAGGAGGTCACGGGTGAGGGCCATGGGGGACTTCTTTCGGTGCGGGCGCGGGTGCGGGCGGGCAGGGCGGGTGGCGCCGGGGCGAGGAGGGCCGGGGTCAGGCAGGCCGGGGCGGGCCGGGGTCAGACGGGCATGCGGACGATCGGCTTGATCACGTCACCGGCGTACGACGCCGCGAGCGCCTGCTCGATCTGGTCGAAGGCGAACCAGGAGACGAGGCGTTCCATGGGGAAGCGGCCCTGGCGGTACAGCTCGACGAGCGCCCCGATGAGCTCGGTGCTGCGACCGCCGCCGCCCAGCACGCCGACGATGCGCTTGCCCCACAGGGTCGTGAGGTGGTCCAGGGTGAACTCGGCCCCGGCGGGGGCGCCGCCGATGAGCGCGCAGGTGCCGAGCATGCCGACCGAGTCGGCGGCCTGCCGGACGACGGAGATGACGCCGGTGCACTCCAGGGCGTTGTCGGCGGGCCCGCCGCAGATGTCGTGCACGGCGGCGACCGGGTCCGTCGCGCCGGCGTCGACCGTGTGGGTGGCGCCGAGCTCCCTGGCCAGAGCCAGCCGGGAGGCGTGCCGGTCCACCGCGATGATCGTGGTCGCGCCGCTGTTGCGGGCGGCCATGACGGCGGCCAGCCCCACCGAGCCGGCGCCGTAGACCACGAGGCTGGAGCCGGTCTGCGGGCGCAGGGTGTTCAGCACGGCCCCCGCGCCGGTCGACAGTCCGCACGCCAGCGGTCCGAGCAGGTCGAGCGGGACGTCGTGGGGGACCTTCACCAGGCTGCCGGCCCGGGTCAGGGAGTGCGTCGCGAACGACGACTGTCCGAAGAAGTGCCCGTGCAGCTCGCCGCCGTCCGACCGGCGCAGGGCCGAGGCCTGCGTCCCCGGCCGGACGCCGCCGACGAGCAGCTCGCCGAGGCGGGCGCAGTAACGGGGCTCGCCCGCCTGGCAGTTGCGGCACTCGCCGCACCACGGCCAGCCGATGACGACGTGGTCGCCCTCCTGGACCGAGGTGACGCCTGGGCCCACCGCCGCCACCACGCCCGAACCCTCGTGGCCGAGGACCCCGGGCGCGGGGAAGGGGAGGTCGCCGTGCAGTGCGAGGCCGTCGGTGTGGCAGATGCCGGTGGCCGCGATCCGCACGAGGACCTCGCCCGCCTGTGGTTCGTCCACTTCGACGTCCTCGAGACGGAACGGGCCGTCCTGCTCGTCGAACACAGCGGCTTGTATACGCATGGCGGCCTCCCGGAACCCACGCGAACACAGTACTGTTCGCCTGGTGAAGCAAGTTTCACAAAGTGGGATGCGTGAGTCTGCGCCCGTCCATGGACCGTGTCAACGAAGTACGCTCCAGATGTTCCGCATGAGGGGACACCTGTTTCAATTATTCGGACATTCGCCCCTTCGGGCGATGTCCGAGGCGCGTGGAGATCTCGGCGGTGGTGCGCCGCAGCGGGGCTTCGAGACGGGTCATGACGGAGTCCACCGAGGAGTTCCACACCGTGAGGTGCACGGCGACGTTGACCGCGGCCACCACGGCGCCGTCCCGGTTGCGCACCGGGGCGGCCAACGACCGCAGCCCCGGGGCGAGTTCCTCGTCGTTGAGCGCGCATCCGGTGCGCCGCACGCGGGTCAGCGCCACCATCAGCTGCTCCCGCGCAGTGATCGTCTTGGGTCCGCGCCGAGCGAGGTCCGTGCGGTCGACCAGATCGCGCAGCACGGCCGGCTCCTGGTGGGCGAGCAGGACCTTGCCCATCGAGGTGCAGTAGGCGGGAAGGCGTGAGCCGACGTGCAGCTGCAGGCCCATGGCGAAGCTGCCCGCCCGGCCGCTGCGGCGCCGGTCGACGTAGACGATGTCCGGGCCGTCGAGCACCGCCATGCTCACGGTGTACCCGGTCTCGTCCGACAGGGCCTGCAGGAACGGCCCGGCGACGCGGGTGATCTCCATCGAGTTGATCGCCGCGAATCCGAGGTCGACGACCCTCGGGCCCAGCGAGTACTTCCTGGACTCCGGATCCTGTTGCAGATAGCCGAGCTTGGCGAGCGTCGCGACGTACCGGTAGGTCGTGCTCCGGTTGAGGCCGACCGAGCGCCCCAGGTCGGAGATGCCGAGGACGGGCCGGGTCTCGCTGAACGACGAGAGGATCAGCAGTCCGCGTTCCAGGGACTGGGAGAACCCCGCGGCGGAGGACTTCCCGGTGTCGGTGCGGCCCTCGGCGTCACCGGTTGCGGCTGGGGGCGGGGGCTCGTCGGGCGTCGACTGAGGGCTCTGTGAGGTCATGCCTCATCGTAGGGCGAGTGTTTCAGCTATTGAAACGCCGCGTTGACTTTCGTGACAGCCACTCCTACGTTCCCCCCACCTTTGGTTCACCAGGAGGGCGAACATGCCTAAGTCTCCTATGTCCGAACCGTCCCCCGAAGTCAGCAGACGTCAGATTCTGCGCACGGCGGGTCTCGGTATGTCCGGATTGGCCCTGGCCGGCCCCCTGCTCACCGCCTGCAAGGTCGGCAGCGGCGGCGGCAGCAGCAGTGGCGGGACGTCCACACTCAAGATCGGCTTCGTCAGCCCGCGCACCGGTCCCGCGGCCGGCTTCGGCGAGCCGGACGCCTACGTCCTCGGCCTCGCCCGCAAGGCCCTCGCCGACGGCCTGACCGTCGGCGGCAAGAAGTACCGGGTCGAGATCATCGACAAGGACGGCCAGTCCAACCCGCAGCGCGGGTCCCAGGTGGCCAACGACCTGATCAACGCCGAGGGCGTCGACCTGATGCTCACCACGTCGACGCCGGAGACGGTCAACCCCGTCTCCGACGCGTGCGAGGCCGCCGGCGTGCCGTGCATCTCCACCGTCGTGCCCTGGGAGGCCTGGTACTTCGGCCGGGGAGCCAAGCCCACCCAGAAGCAGGCCTTCCAGTACACCTTCCACTTCTGCTTCGGCGTGGAACAGTTCCGCCAGGCCTACACCAGCCTGTGGGCGCAGGTGAAGACGAACCGCAAGGTCGGCGTCATGTGGCCCAACGACTCCGACGGCAACGCCATTCGGCACGCGCTCGGACCCCTGCTGGAGAAGGCCGGCTACGACATCGTCGACCCCGGCGCCTACACCGACGGCACCAACGACTACTCGTCGCAGATCGCCCGGTTCAAGTCCGACGACTGCGAGATCTTCAACACCTTCCCCATCCCCTCCGACTTCGCCACCTTCTGGCGGCAGGCCGCGCAGCAGGGCTACAAGCCCAAGATCGTGCAGGTCGCCAAGACGGGCCTGTTCCCCTCCCAGGTCGAGGCCCTCGGCCCCCTGGGCGTCGGCATCGCGGGCGGCGCCTACTGGACCCCGACCTTCCCCTACAGCTCCTCCCTCGCAGGCGTCTCCTCCAAGGACCTGGCCGACGGCTACCAGCAGTCGTCCGGCAAGCAGTGGACCCAGCAACTCGGCGCCAGCCTCGCCCTGTTCGACGCGGGCGCGGCCGCGCTGCGGGCCGCCTCCGACCCCAAGGACAAGAAGGCCGTCGCCAAGGCGATCGCCGGACTCGACGTGGAGACCCCGGTCGGCAGGCTCCAGTGGGGCAAGGGCCCCAACGCCAACGTCGTGGCCACCCCCATTCTCGGTGGCCAGTGGGTGCGCGCCGCCCAAGGCAGCCCGCACCAGCTGGACTTCGTCCTGTGCGAGAACGCCTGCGACCCCAACGTCCCCCTCGCCGCGCGACTGCGCCCCTACGGCTCATGAGCTCCCTGAGCACCCCGGCCGCCGGACCCACGAGGACGCAGGGGCCGCAGCCGGTCCTCGTGGGCTCCGGCCTGACCCTGAACTACGGCGAACTGCGCGTCCTGGACGGCGTCGACTTCCACGTCGGCGCCGGCGAGGCCGTCGGCATCGTGGGACCCAACGGCGCGGGCAAGACCACGCTGCTCAACGCGCTGGCCGGGGCCGTCACCCCCGACCGGGGCGCCATCCGCCTCGACGGGCGCGACGTCACCTCGCTGCGACCGGAGTCGAGGTGCCGACAGGGCATCGGACGGGCGTTCCAGATCCCGCGCCCGTTCGTCGGGATGACCGTCCTGGAGAACGTCCTCGTCGGCGCCTCCTACGGAACCCGGCTGTCGCGGCGCGCCACCCACCAGCGGTGCGTCGAGGTCCTGGAGCTGTGCGGTCTGATCGACCTCGCCAACCGCCGCGCCGAGAGCCTCGGCCTGCTCCATCGCAAGCGGCTGGAACTCGCCCGCTCACTGGCGACCGACCCGCGCGTGCTGCTCCTCGACGAGATCGGCGGCGGCCTCACCGACGCCGAGGCCGCCGAACTCGTCGTCACCGTAAAGCAGTTGCGGGCCCTCGGCATCAGCATCGTGTGGATCGAGCACATCGTCCACGTACTGGTCCAGGTCATCGACCGCCTGGTGTGCATGGACGCCGGACGCGTCCTCGCCGAGGGCGAGCCGCAGGCCGTCCTGCGCGACGCGAACGTCGTCGACGCCTATCTGGGAAGAGGCAGCCATGGCTGAACTGCTGGACGTCTCCCGCCTCGTCGCCCGCCACGGACTCCTCCAAGCGGTACGGGGCGTGTCCCTCGCCGTGGCCGACGGCGAGACCGTCGCCCTGGTGGGCGCCAACGGCGCGGGGAAGTCGACCCTGTTGCGCACGGTGGCCGGAGCGCACCCCGCCGCCGAGGGCACGCTCCTGCTGGAGGGCGACGACATCACCGGCCTCCCCGCGCACCGACGGGTGGCCCGCGGCCTGGCGCTCGTCCCCGAGGGCCGCAAGCTCTTCCCCGACATGACCGTCGAGGAGAACCTGCTCGTCGCCGGCCGGCGCGCCCGGCCCGGACCGTGGAGCGTCGACACCGTCCTCGACGCCTTCCCCCTCCTGCGGCCGATGCGCCACCGCAGGGCGGGCAGTCTGTCCGGGGGCCAGCAGCAGGCCGCCTCCATCGGCCGCGCGCTGATGACCAACCCCAGGCTGCTGCTGGTCGACGAGGTCTCGCTCGGCCTGGCGCCGGTCGCCGTCGACGCCGTGTACGAGTCGCTCACGGCACTGATCCGCGACGGCGCCACCGTCGTCCTGGTCGAGCAGGACCTGAGCCGGGCCATGTCGGTGGCGGACCGGGTGGTCTGCATGCTCGAAGGGCGTGTCGCCCTCGACGCCCCCGCCGGGGACGTCACCCGCGACCAGGTCACCGACGCCTACTTCGGCCTAGGCCGTGTCAGCACGACCTCCGCCCCGGCCGACACGCCGGCGGCCCGTCCCACCCCGGAGCGGACATGAGCTGGATCAACGCCCTCGTCCAGGGCCTCTTCCTCGGCGGCCTGTACGCCCTCTTCGCCTGCGGCCTGTCCCTGCTGTTCGGCGTCCTGCGCATCATCAACCTCGCCCACGGGGACCTCGCCGTGCTGGGCGCGTTCGGCGTCTGGTGGGTGTCCGACCGGACCGGCGTGTCACCGTTCCTCGCCCTGCTGGCGGTGCTCCCGCTGATGCTCGCCCTCGGCTACGCGCTCCAGCGGGGAGTGCTGGCCCGCAGCCTGCGCGGCGGAGAGCTCACCCCCCTGCTGACCACGTTCGGGCTGGCCGTCGTCCTGCAGAACGCCATGCTGCAGATCTTCTCCCCGGACGTGCGCTCCCTCGGGCCGTCCGTCGGCTCGCTGTCCACCGGCAGCTGGCGCATCACCGACCAGCTGTCCATCCCCTACCTCGGCGTGCTGATCCTCGCCGTCGCCGTCGCGGTCCTCGGCGGACTGCAGTTCGTGCTGCGGCACACCGGATTCGGCCGGGAGATGCGCGCCACCGCCCAGGACCCGGACACCGCCGCCCTGGTCGGCGTGCCCGCGGCGTCCGTCTACGCCCGCGCCACCGCGATCGCCGTCGCGGTGGCCGCCCTGGCCGGGACCTTCCTCGCCGTCCATTCCACCTTCGACGCCTCCAGCGGCCCGACGCAGCTCATCTTCGCCTTCGAGGCGGTCGTGATCGGCGGACTCGGGTCCCTGTGGGGAACCCTGACCGGCGGCATCGTCCTCGGGATCGCGCAGACCGTCGGCGCCCACATCGACCCCCAGTACGCGATCCTCGCCGGCCATCTGGTCTTCCTCGCCCTTCTCGCCGGCCCCCGCGGCCGGTTCATCGCCACCCGGAGAGCCCACGCATGACCACAGCAGCCGCCCCCGCTCCCGGCGCATGGTCCGTCCGGCGCGCCGGCCTCGCCTCCCGCATCGGATCCGGCGCCCTCGTCGCCGTCGCGATCGCCCTGTTCGCCGTCCCCCAGGTGTTCGACGCGAACATCGTCCAGCAGCTCACCAGCCTGCTGATCTTCCTCATCCTCGCCGTCATGTGGAACGCGCTGGCCGGGTACGCCGGGCTGGTCTCGGTCGGCCAGCAGGCGTTCATCGGCTTCGGCGCGTACGGCACGATCCTGCTCACGCAGTCCGGCGTGCAGCCCTACCTCGCCGTCGTGCTGGCGGCGCTGGCCTCCGCCGCCCTCGCCGCGGTGCTGTCCCTGCTCGTCCTGCGGCTGCGCGGCGGCCAGTTCGCCGTCGGCACCTGGGTCGTGGCCGAGGCGATCGCCCTGTTCGTCATGCTCGACCAGAGCCTCGGCGGCGGCACGGGCGTGTCCTTGCAGGGCCTGAGCGGTTACGCCCCCGAGGTCCGCCGGGCCTTCACCTACTGGCTCACCCTCACCTTCGCCGTCGTCCTCCTCGTCCTGCTGTTCCTCCTGCTCCGGCACCGCACCGGAGCGGCCCTGCAGGCGATCCGCGACGACGAGGACGCGGCCGCCTCACTCGGCGTCAAGGTCAGGCCGCTCAAGCTCGTGCTGTTCGTCCTCGCCGGCTTCGGATGCGGCGCCGCGGGCGCCCTGACCCTGGCCAACACCCTGTTCGTCCAACCCCAGTCGATCTTCGGGGTGCAGTGGTCGGCGTACATGATCTTCATGGTGCTGGTCGGCGGCATCGGCACCTTCGAAGGCCCCGTCATCGGCGCCGTCCTCTTCTTCACCGTGCAGTACTTCTTCGCCGACCAAGGGGCCTGGTACCTCATCGGACTCGGCCTCACCGCCGTCGCCTTCGCGCTCTTCCTCCCCAAGGGGCTGTGGAGCCTGCTGACCGACCGGCTGCACGTCCAGTTGCTACCCGTCGGTTACCATCTGCGGCGAGAGGGGCCCCGGCCCCCTTCGTCCCCGAAGGAGACTTGACCAGGTGAACGACCCCCGCCCCGCGGCGCCGGAAGCCCACCGACCCGACGCTCCGATCACGGTGCGTCATCACATCGGGGGCGAGTGGACCGAGCCGCCGGGCGGAGAGACCTTCGCGGACCACGACCCCTGGACCGGGGCCGTCATGGCGACGGTCGCCGCGGGCGACGCGGAGGACGCCCGCCGGGCGGTGGACGCCGCCCAGGCCGCCTTCGCCGGATGGGCCGACGCGCTTCCCGCCGAGCGCCAGAGGATCCTGCTGCGCGCGGCCGACGTCCTGGAGCGCCGTCGCGAGGAAGTCAGCGGCCTGCTGACCGGCGAGACCGGATGCGGCCGCCACTACGCCACCGTCCAGGTGGACTTCGGCGTCGCCCTGCTCCGCCAGTCCGCCGCGCTCCCCTACGCGGCCGTCGGACAGGTGCTGCCCTCCGACATCCCCGGCACCCGCGCCCTCGCCGTACGGCAGCCGGTCGGGGTGGTGGCGGCCATCGCCCCGTGGAACGCCTCGCTCGTCCTCTCCGGCCGCAGCGTCGTGGGCCCCCTCGCCCTCGGCAACACGGTCGTCCTCAAGCCCTCCGAGGAATCCCCGCTCACCGGAGGCGCCCTGTGGGCGGAGATCTTCGCCGAGGCCGGCCTTCCCCCGGGCGTCCTCAACGTGGTCACCCACGCCCCCGGCGACGCCGGCGCCCTCGTGGACGCCCTCATCTCCCACCCCGCCGTGCGCCGCGTCAACTTCACCGGCTCGACGCCCACCGGACGCAGGCTCGCCGAGACGGCGGGACGCCACCTCAAGCGCATCGTCCTGCAGCTCAGCGGCCACAACCCGCTCATCGTCCTCGCCGACGCCGACCTGACCTACGCGGTGGACGCCGCGGTCTACGGCGCGTTCGTGCACCAGGGCCAGGTGTGCATGTGCGCCCGCCGGATCTACGTGGAGCGGCCGGTCGCGGAGGAGTTCACCCGCCTGTTCACCGAGAAGGCGGCGGCGCTGCCCGTCGGCGACCCGCGCGATCCGCGCACCG
Organism: Streptomyces sp. NPDC001027; assembly: GCF_040299045.1. Taxonomy (NCBI): domain Bacteria; kingdom Bacillati; phylum Actinomycetota; class Actinomycetes; order Kitasatosporales; family Streptomycetaceae; genus Streptomyces; species Streptomyces sp. NPDC001027. Next base: position 27,309 of record NZ_JBEPBI010000060.1, on the reverse strand, counting down.
TGGTCGGACCGGTGATCAACAAGTGGGCGCTGTCCCTCCTGGAACGCCGTGTCGAGGAGGCCGTCTCGATGGGCGCCCGCCTCCTGACGGGCGGGGTGGCCGAGCCGCCGTGCTACCCGCCCACCGTCCTGACCGACGTCCCCGAGGACGCCGAACTCGCCTTCGACGAAAGCTTCGGCCCGGTCGTGATCCTGGAGACGGTCGACGACGCCGACGACGCCGTGGAGCGCGCCAACGCCTCGCGGTACGGGCTGACCGCGGGCGTCCTGACCGGCGACGCCCACCGCGGGCTGGACATCGCCCGCCGCCTCCAGGCCGGCATAGTGCACGTCAACGACCAGCCGGTCAACGACGAGCCGAACATGCCCTTCGGCGGCGTCAAGGAGAGCGGCTGGGGCCGCTTCGGCACGGGCTTCAGCGCGGAGGAGTTCACCGAACTCCGCTGGATCACCCTCCGCGGAGAGCCCCGCGACTTCCCGTTCTGACGGGGACCTATCACCAGAGCGAGTTCGACCGTGCGGCGCGCAGCGTCGTCGTGGGGTGGCCCGGCGCGCCCCCGGTCTGTCGCGGCGTAGACACGGGTTCGCCGCCGGCAGCCGCGATTGACCGACGGCTCTTCGCTTCGTCCGCCGCTCGGCACCCGCTAGAACAGGCTGATGTTCCAGGCCAGTTGGCGGGTGAGGTCGTCGTCGCCCGGGCGGGGCGGGGGCGGGGCGCCGGTGGTGCGGGCTGCAGGGGTGTGGGCGCCGCGGGAGATGTTGCCGCTGACGGTGGTGTTGTGCTCCACGCGGGGGCGGCGGAGCGTCTCGTAGAGGGTGAGCGCGGACTCGGTGTCCGGGGCGTCGCGCAGGCACTTCGCGAGGATCACCGCGTCCTCCAGGGCCATCGACGCGCCCTGTCCGGTCGCGGGGGAGGCCGCGTGGGCCGCGTCGCCGATCAGCAGCGTGCGGCCCGAGCGCCAGGGCGTGCCGTTGGGGATCTCGGTGGCGTCGGTGACCAGCACGGGGGCCTCGGCAGACGCGACGATGTCCGCGGCGGCCGTGCGGTCGGCGCGCAGCAGCGCGACGAGCAGGTCCCGCCAGTGGCCGGGGCCCGCGTCCGCGATCTCGTCGGCGGTCAGCGGCTCGGCGGCGTCGACGCGGGCGAACCAGGAGGTCTCCCCGCCCGGTGACGTCATGTGGCCGAAGGCGACCGCGCTGCCGCGGGTCATGGTGATGCACGCCGTCTCGTCGACGCCGCTCACCGGAGCGTCGGCGGTGTAGCCGTAGAAGACGCGCTGTCCCGCGTGACACGGCGCCGCGGCGGGGGCGATGGTCCGGCGGACGGCGGAGTTCAGGCCGTCCGCGCCGAGCAGCAGGTCGCCGGTGGCCGTACCGCCGTCCGCGAAGTGCGCGGTGACGCCGTCGGGGCCGTCCTCGACGAAGACGAGGCGCGCGCCGTGGACGATCTCGACGCCCCGGCGGACGGCCTGCGCCTGCAGCGCCGCGCTGAGCTCGCCGCGGCGCAGACACCGGTACCGCAGCCGGGGGTCGCCGGCCTCCCCGAGCGGGACGTGGGCCGTCTCGGCGCCGGTCGCGTCCACCACGCGCATCGAGGTGAGCGGGAAGCCGAGCGAGGTCACCGCGTCCGACGCGTCGATCTCGGTCAGCGCCCGCAGCCCGTTGCCCGCGAGGGTGAGGAACGCGCCGACGTCCTCGGCGGAGTCCGGGTGCGCCTCGTACACGACGGCCTCCTGCCCCGCCTTCCGCAGTGCCAGTGCCGCCGCCGCGCCGGCGATCCCGCCGCCGATGACCAGTACGCGCGCCATGCCTCTCCCCGCTCTCTCCGTGTCCGGACGTGCACGGATCGTCCTGCCCGCGATCCTGTGCGGGGGAACGTCCGGACGGCGGCCGGGAGTCCTCGGCGTCAGCGCCCGAGGGACGCCAGCAGCGAGGCGAGCTGCCGCAGCGGCTCCGGCCCCACGACGCGCAGGACGACGGTGTCCGCGCCGGAGGCGTGCAGGGCGCGGACGTCGTCGGCGGCCTGTGCGGGGGCGCCGGAGACGGTGAACACCTCCTCCTGCGGGCGGCCGAGCCATGCTCCGTGGCCCTCGGTGTGCGGGTGCAGGGTGCGCGCGACGTCGTCGGCGTCCTCGCCCACGCAGGCGAACGACAGGACGGTCAGGGTGTGGTCGGGACCGGCGCCGCCCTTGGCGGTCAGGACCCGGGTGTTCTCCAGGTCGGCCGGCCCGTGGCCCTCGGCGATCAGCACGCCGTCCGCGACCCGCCCGGCCAGCTCCAGGGAGCGGGGCCGCACGACGCCCGCGACCACCGGCGGGACCTCGGCGGGCGGATGCACCAACGCGACGCCGTCCAGGCGCACTTCACGGCCGTCCAGCTCGACCCGCTCGCCGCGCAGCAGCGCGCGCACGGAGGTGATCGTCTCCTCCAGCAGGGCCAGCGGCGACCGGGGCGCGACGCCGGCCGTCTCCATCCACTCGCGCACCCCGTGCCCGACCCCGGCGACCAGTCGCCCGGGGAAAACGCGGGCCAGCGTGGCCAGTTCCATGGCCAGCAGCGCGGGGCTGCGCAGCGGGGCGGGGGCGATGCCGATGCCGACCCGGATGCGTTCGGTGGCTCCCAGCGCCACGGCGGCCGCCGACACCCCGCCGTTCCACCCGAGATCCTCGACCACCCACAGGTCGTCCACGCCGAGCGCCTCGGCCTCCCGCGCGAACCCGGGCAGCCCCTCGGGGGCCCAGTCCCGGTCGTACATGACACCGATCCGTACGTTCGTCATGCCCTGAACCTATGCGGCGGGCGGCGGGCCGATCAATGGGGTATCGGCCCGGCAAGACGGCAGCGCGCCGGGCCCGCGGCGGTACAAAAGCGCCGGCCGCGCGGCAGGCGCCGGCCGTGCTCAGAGGAATCCGCTGTGACTGGTCCTGAGGTGAGCGCAGTGCGCGCACTCCTCGGCGTGGTGCGGCTTGGAGGTGAATCCGGTGCAGATGCACCGCAGGCATGCCGTGCTCACGGGGGGATCCGTGAAGCGGCCGGCGGCGACCAGCCGTGCCGTGGCGGTCTCCGAGACGCTGCGGATCCGCTCCTCGAGGTCGGCGAGTTCCGCGTCGTTCAGCTCGTACGCTTTCTTCTGCTCGTCCGTGAACTCGACCTGACGGGTCATCATCCCTCCCACGGAAGACGGGACGGCTCACTTCCATGGTCGCTCCGCCGGTGGCCGCCCGCATGTCGATCTCCGGAGGGAGGGGGGAGGCGCGGACCCCGTGCGTGTCTCTTCCGGGGCCCGCTCCCCGGAGGCGGCGCTGGGCCGTCCCGCGCGTCGCTCAGGCGCCCAGCGGGTTCAGGGTCAGCGGTTCGATCTTGCCCTCCAGCATCGCGCCGAGGCCCTGGGCGGCGCAGATGTCGGGGCGCTCGGCGATGTGCACCGGCATCCCGGTGGCCTGGCGCAGCATCTGGTCGAAGCCCGGCAGCAGGGCGGAGCCGCCGACCATCATGATCCCGCGGTCGGCGAGGTCGGCGACCAGGTCGGGCGGGCATTCCCGCAGCACTCTGCCGATGCCGTCCAGGACGGCGGTCAGCGGGGTCTCGATGGCGTCGCGCACGGCCGCGGTGTCGACCTGCACGGAGCGGGCGAGGCCGGTGGCGACGTCCCTTCCGTGAATCTCGGTGGAGGCGGGCCCGTGCGGGGTGAGGCCGTTGCCCGAGAGGGCGAGCTGCAGTGGCCGTACCGACTGACTCGGCAGCATCAACTCGTGCTCATGGCGCAGGTGTTGCACGATCGCGTGGTCCACCGCCTCACCGCCGACCGGGATGCGCTCGGCGGTCACGATCGAACCGAGGGAGAGGACGGCGACCTGGGTCGCGGCGGCCCCGCACACCATGATCATGGTGGCCTCCGGCCGCTCGACCGGCAGCCCGCAGCCCACGGCGGCCGCGATGAGGGTGTCGACGAGTTCGACGCGACGGGAGCCGAGGCCCACCAGGGTCTCGATCGCGGCGCGCTGGGCGAGCGGGTCGGCGTCGTGCGGGGTGCACGCGGCGGCCCGCAGGAACGGCTTGCGACGCAGCTGCCGGCGGATCTTGTCGCCGATGAGATGGCGCAGCATGCGCTGCGCCATCTCGATGTCGACGACCGTGCCGCCGGAGACCGGACGCACCACGCGGATGTAGTGCGGGGTGCGCCCGGTCATCTTCTCGGCGAACTCGCCGACCGCGATCAGCGCGCCCGTGCGGGTGTTCACGGCGGCGGCGGACGGCTGGTCGACGACCAGCCCGGCCCCCTTCACATAGACCCGCGTCCGCGCCGCTCCCAGGTCGACGGCGAAGTGGCAGCGGCGCAGCTGCTCCAGACTGGCGGTCATGGCAGGTCCTCCCGAGAGCACAGACCGTGGGGGCCGCCGGTCGGCAGGCCTCCCTACGCATCGTGCGGGGACACGGAGGAGGCCGCCCTTTCAGGTGGGCCGGGCGGGGCGCGGCTGAATGGGGGTTGTTGCGCACGCAGGGCAGGCGTGGCACGCACGGCGTCCGATGCACGCCACGCACGGCGCCCGCTGAACCCGTGCCGTCAGGCGGACCGGTGCCGTCAGGCGAAGATGCCCTGGCCCGGGGCCAGGATCCCCTGCGGGTCATAGGTGCACTTGGCCGACTGCAGGCCCGCCCACGCCGGCCCGAAGTGCGCCTGCCAGTCCGCGGGGGTGAGGGGGATGCTGCCGACGGGGTAGTGCGTGCCGCCGGCCGCCGCGACCCTGTCGTAGGCGGAGCGGTTGACGGCCAGAAGGCGGTTCACGGCGGCCGTGTCGTCCGGCGCGGCCGCGCTGAGGACGTCGAAGAGGTACGACACGTCGTCGTCCGAGGTGCGCAGCAGCGGGGTGGTGAGGCGGTCGCGCAGCAGGGGGTAGAAGAGGATGACGGCGCCGGGGCCGACGTCGGCCGGGGTGAGACCGTCCAGCACCTGTGAGCTGAGGGCCGCGGCGGACGTGCCGGGGAGCATCAGGTTCAGCCAGGGGTGGGCGAACCCCCAGATGCCGGCCTCCTTCATGGCGGCGATCAAGGGGGACAGCCGGTCCAGGAAGTCGAAGTAGGGCTGGTCGGCGATCTGCACGGTGGCCGGGTCGTGGCGCAGGCCGCGCAGCAGCGCCGCGTCGTCGGGGGCGGGTCCGGTCGGCGGGCCGTAGGCGACCGCTTCCAGGACGTGGACCTTGAACGCGCCGGACGCGTCCGCGTGGACCTGGCCCTCGACGTAGTCGAAGCGGCCCTCCCGGACGAGGACGCGCTGGTCGTCGAGGAAGGTCGCCAGGTCGCCGTAGGTCAGCTGGTAGCGGCGCACGGTCGTGGGCGCGGGCACCAGGCGCAGCGTGGCCTCGACGATGACGCCGCACTGGCCGAGGCCGGCGAGGACGGCGCGGAAGAGGTCGGACCGGCGGGACGTGGAGCAGCGCACCAGTTCGCCCGCGCCGGTCACGACCTGCAGTTCCACCACGTTGTCGACCTGGGCGCCGACCCGGTGGGCCTGGCCGCCGAGGCCGCCCACGGACAGCGTGCCGCCGACGGAGAGCTCGAGGTAGTCGGTGAACACGGGCGGGGTGAGGCCCTGGGCGAGGGTGGCCCGGGCGACGGCGCTCCACTTGGCGCCGGCGCCCACGGTGATCGTCCTGGACGCCGTGTTCACGGAGCCGACGGCCGCGAGCGGCGCGGTCTCGATGACGAGGCCGCCCTCCGCCTGCGCCTGGCCGAACGGGGAGTGGCCCTGGCCGCGCGGCGCGACCGGCAGCCGGTGGTCGTTGCAGAAGCGGAGCATGGCGACGACGTCGCGCACCGAACCCGGGCGCAGGACCGCCGCCGGGCGACGGTGCACGATGTGCCCGTAGTCGTCGGCGGCGGCGGTGAGCGAGGAGGCGTCCGTGAGGAGCGTTCCGTCCAGCCGCGGGACCTTGGCGAGGGTCGCGGACGTCGAAGGCGTCGAGGACGCGGCGGACGCCGAAGACGCGGACGCGGAGGCGGTCTCGGACTCGGCGGCGGTCGCGGCCCAGGAGCGGGACGCGGTGTCGAAGGCGACCACCGCCGCTCCGGTGACCGTGAGTCCGCGCAGAACGGTACGTCGGGACGGTGTGCGGGGCATGCGCAATTCCACCTCTCGATCTTCATGAAATCTTCAAAACCCCGACAGCGTAAGCCAGTTCATCTGAGCGTCGATGGTCCGGACCGCATTTCCCGACCGGTGGGTTCCGCACGCCGCGCCCCCGCCGCTACAGGGCGCGGGCGGCTTCCAGCACAGGAGTGAGGGAGGGGACCGTCACGTCGCAGCCGGCGTCGATCAGCGCCTGCTCGACGGTGGGGTTGCGGGCGAGGCCGACGAACCGCAGACCGGCAGCCCGGGCGGCGGCCAGCTCGGCGGGCGTGGAGCCGATCATGAGGCCGGCGGCGGGCGCGTCCAGCTGCCGCAGGGCGCGCTCCAGGCAGTGCGGGTCCGGCATGAGCCGTTCGAGCGCGTCGCCGCGGCCGTGCACCCCCGCGAGGAGCGGGAGCCGGTAGGGGTCCAGCCTGCTGTGGACGGCCTGTTCGCAGACGTCGGTGGCCACTCCCACCCGGCGGCCGGCGTCGTGCAGGGTGCGCACCAGGACGACGGAGTGGTGGGTCGCGGGCGCGTCCGGGACGGCGTCCAGCTCCAGCCGGTCCAGGCGGTCCCGCAGGAGAGGGCCCAGCGGATCGTGGGCGAACGCCCGCAGCACGTCCAGCGGATGCACGAACAGCTCCCGGCCCGCCGCGCCGGGGTCGCCCGCCGGACGGCCCGCGAGGGCGTCCTCGGGATCGCGGTGTTCGACGACGACGCGGAGCAGGTCGAGTGCGGCGGCGCGCGCGGTCGTCGCCGTGAACAGCCGGGTCAGCGGCCCGTCGAAGCCGAGCAGCACCGTGTCCGACTCGGCGAGCAGGGCGCCCAGCGGGCGGCCGGAGGCGGCCGGCCGGGGCGTCTCGGGAAGCGGGGCGTGGTCCGGCGCGAGCGTGACCGAGCAGGTCACGGCCAGCCCGGGCACCGGCCACCGGCCGAGCCGGGAGGCGACCGCGCGCCGCGCGCCGGCCGGCCGCCGGACGGAGTGGTGGCGGGTGATCCGCGCCCCCTCCGCCAGCAGATGCGCCCGCAGCCGCTCGGACACGCCGGCGGCCTCCGCCCGCACGAACGCCACCGGGTCGGCCACCCGCCAGGACAGCTCCACGGCCGCGGCGAACTCGCCCTTGCCGGAGCTGGGCAGCGAGAGGCGGTGGACGGCGTGCTGAGGAGCGAGGTCGACCTCGTAGTACGTCGCCGGGCCGGGCGGGCGCCCGCCGTACGGGTCGGCGGGGTTGAGGAGGGTGAGGGGGCCGTCGGGACGCGTGTGCACGATCGCGGTGCGGCCGGGGGCGGGTATGCCGAGCTGCCGCAGATCGGCGGTGAGCAGCGGCCCGCGCACCAGGTCGCGCGTCTCGTCCTCGGGGCGCGGCGGGGGCAGCGGGCAGTGCCAGGCGAGCGGCGGGCCGTCCGGGGCGTCGCCGTACAGCGGGCGGAATCGGTGCGGTCCAAAGGCGGCGGAGCTGCGGGCGAACGCGTCGTAGAGGGCGGGCGGGACGGTGAGGCGGACGAGGGAGGCGTCAGCGGCCTTGTCCGGGCGCGGAAGGGCGCGGGGCTGCGGCGACGGGACGGGGCCGATCGTGCCGCCGGCGCCGCCCGTGTCGTCCGTTCCGTCGGTGCTGATCGTGCCGCCCGTGCCGCCCGTGCTGTCCGGGCCATCCGTGCCGTCCTGGAACGTCACCCGCAGGTGCGGCGGTTCGGGCAGGTCGGCGAGGGGGCCCGGGAGCCAGCGCAGGGCGGCGGCGAGGACGGGGAGGAGGTAGGAGCCGGGCCGGATCCGGACGGCGTAACCGTCGTCGCGGACGTGGATCTCGTAGTGCCGGCGGGTGAGGCCGCCCCGGGCGAGCACCTCGTGGACGGCCACTTCGAGCGTGATGCGGGTCTCGGGCCGGGCGGCGAGGTCGGCGGAGGTCTCGAAGCGCAGGGCCGCGCCGTGGGCGCCGTCGTCCCCCCGCCCTTCCCGTGCCGTCTCCTGCGGGTGGCCGGCGAGTCGTCGCACGGTCTCCTCCCGCACCGTCGCGAACGCCGTGCCGGGCTCGCCCGGCTCGTCGCCCCCGGGGACGGCGGTCGTCGCCTCCGCGCGGAACTCGCCCGCGGCCAGGCCGGCCTGCTCGTCGATCAGGCCGCCGATGCGCGCCAGGAGCTCGCGGGAGCGGCCGCGGGTCGACCGCGGGAGGGTGCGCAGCAGCAGGTCGCGCACACCCGGCCGGAAGTCGTACGAGCCGGGCGGCCCGGCGGCGGTGGTGAGCATGCCGCTGAGAATCACCTCGGCGAGGTGCTGCGGGCGCGGATCGCGGTTGACCGCGCGCTGGACCAGACGCATCACCGGCACCGAGGGGACCGCGAGGGCCAGATGACCGGCCAGCCGGAAGGCCTCCGGGGAGGCGGTGGCGCGGAAGCGCAGGACCAGGTCCTGGGCGGACGGCGGGGCGGGGCCGGGGTCGGTCGTGTCGATGGGCTCGGGCGGCGCGGGGGCCGGGAGCAGCCAGGCCGCCGCGCCGGGCGTGCGGACGCCGCCGGGACCCGCGACCAGCGCCGCCCAGTTGGCGAGCCAGGGCGCGCCGGGCTCGAGGACGGGGAGGGGCAGCGCCGAGGGCGGCGGGGTCGGGGCCTCGGGGTCGTAGGGGGTGAACGCGAGGGCGGAGAGCGGGGCGGCGGTGGCGGGGGAGGAGAGCAGGCCCGGTTCGGCGGGCAGCGCCGTGGCGGGCCACAGGTGTTCCGGCAGCGGCTGGACGACGGCCAGCGGCATCCGGGTCGCCCAGTGCCGCAGGGCGGCGAACCAGCGTTCGCCCGCCGGACCGGGCCGCCACTGCGGGCCGGTGCAGTCGCTGACGACGAGCGTGACCGTCCGCCCGTCCGCCGTGTCGGGGACCTGCCGGGCCAGGCCGTCCGGGGTGGCCGGGTGCAGGGTGACCGTGCGGAAGACGCCCGACTGGGCGAGCACGGTGTGCAGTTCCCGTACGAGGGGCCGCCACACCGGCATCGTCGGCCCCGTGTCGTGGACGAGGCTCAGTCGCAGCCAGCGGTCGTGTGCGGGGCGCAGGACGGGCAGCCATATGTCCGGGTGGGCGCCCAGCCGGGCGATGCGGTCGGCGGTCGCGCGCTCGTCGAGGAGGCGGGCGCGCGCCGCGGGCACCGTCCGCTTCAGCGGGCGCAGGGCGCGCTGCAGGGCCAGGGGGCGGGGGAGCATCGGGGGCGCGGGCGCGAGGAGGGGCCGGGCGGCGCCGGATCCGGCGCCCGCCGGGGCCGTCGGACCGGCGGCGGGCTCGGGGGCCGGAAGGCGCAGCGGGACGCGGTCGGCGGGCGGGGCGGAAGGAGCCGTCCCGGCGGGCGGTCCGGGCGGCTCGGCCGCGGTCGGCGTGGGCACGGGGACCGTCTCCTCGGGCGGGACGGCGACGGCGTCGACACCCGGCAGCGCGCCGTCCCCCGGCAGCTCGCCGCCCGCCGACCGCGCGCCCACCTCCGCTGACGCGTCGTCCGACTGTGCCGTCAGCCACAGCAGTTCGGCCAGCTCGCGAGGGGTGGGCGCGGCGCCGGCGGTCGTCGTCAGCAGCGCGGTCAGTCGCTGCAGGGCGGACATGTCGGCGTGCGCCGCCGCCGACGGCGTCTCCTCAGAAGCCATCGCCGTCCGCCGTGGCGCTGAGATACGGCATCAACTGCTCGGCCAGTTCGTCGCGGGAGGCCGCGTCGAGGCCGGTGACGCCGGTGAGGTAGAGGGCGTTCAGCAGCTGGTCGGTGGCGAGCTCGCCGTCGGCCGCACGGGTCAGGAACCGGTCGATGAGGCGCTCCGCCTCGCCGGGCGGGGTGTCCAGGTGGGCGCGGACGATGTCGGTGAGCTGTTCGCGGCCGGGGCGGCGCAGCTTCAGCCGCACGCAGCGGCGCAGGAAGGCGGGCGGGAACTCGCGCTCGCCGTTGCTGGTCAGCACGACGAACGGAAAGGCGCGGCAGCGGACCCGGCCGCGGCTGACGACGACCGGGGCGTCCGAGCCGTCGGCCAGCACTTCGGCCGTGGCGTCCTCGTCCCCGGCCTTCCCGGCGGGGCGCCGGGCGGCGCGCATCAGCTCGGGAATGTCGTACTGGCCCTCCTCCAGGACGTTCAGCAGGTCGTTGGGCAGGTCGAGGTCGCTCTTGTCGATCTCGTCGACCAACAGGGCGCGGGGCCGCTCGTGGGGCAGCAGGGCGGTGCCGAGCGGGCCGAGGCGCAGATGGTCCTCCACCGCGCCCCGGGCGGGTTCCTCCCCGGCCGCCTCCGCCCGTTCGCGCCACGCCGCCTGCCGGGCCGCGTAGAGCCGGGACAGCGGGTCGTACTGGTAGAGGCCGTCGGCCAGCGTGGAGCGGCTGGTGATGTTCCACCGCAGCACGGGGCCGAGGCCCAGCTCACGGGCGACCGCGTACGCCAGCGAGGACTTGCCGGTGCCGGGCGGGCCGGTGACGAGCAGAGGGCGGCGCAGCACCAGGGCCGCGTTGACCAGCTGGACGCTCTCCGGGGTGGCGACGTACGCGCGGGCGCGGTGCACGCGGTCCGGTGAGACAGCCGTCTCGTCGTCGCCGTCCCCGGGCGGCGGCACGACGGGCTCGCCGTCGAACGCCCGCCAGGGCGGCGGCGCGGGGAGCCGGTCGATGCCGTCGTGCGGCTCGCTGTTCCCGGTGTAGACGGACCAGTGCGGCATGGTTCTCCGAAACTCGGCGTGACTCGGCGTGACGCGGGCGGGCTGGGCTGGGCAGGCCGGGGACGGCGGGGCGGGGGCGGGGCGGTTCAGGTCACCGGGGAGCGGGTGTGCGCCGGTGCGCCGGCGTGCGGGTCGGTGAAGACGCGCGGGTCGTCCCAGAGCAGCTGGATGTCGTGCGCCCAGTGGCCGTCCTCCGCGTCGGCCTCCTCACGCAACGCGAGGACCCGGCGCGGGAGTTCGGCGGGCGGGACGTCGGACACACAGCTGTCGAGCTCGTCCAGGAAGGACTTGCCCGGGCATCCGTCGCCGCCGACGCAGGACTCGTCCGGCCCGGCGTCGCAGCCCTCGCGGGACCAGACGACGATCGGGGCGGGCGCGTTGAGCGTGGTGTCGAAGTGGGGGCGGGTGCGGGACGCGGCCGGCGCCGTGGCGAAGCCGGCCAGACAGGCGTCGTCCTGACGCAGCCGCATCCGCAGCCGGCGGGGCTCCTCGGGACCGCCGCACTCGACCCGGTGCAGACGTGCGCCGGCCGCCGAGTCGAGCCGGTTCCAGGCGCGCGTCAGCTGGTGCCGGACGCTCGCCCGGCGGCGCGTCTGGTCGGTGACGACGAGCGGGTACACGCACCCGAGCGGGGTGTCGTCGTCGGGAGCGCTCGCCCACCGGTCGACGGGCAGGTCGATCCAGTCGCGGGGCAGCGCGAACGCGAGCAACTCGTCGCAGCCGGGCGTCAGATACCGGAACGCCGCCTCGATCCGGTCCTGCACGTAGGCGCGCACCCCGGCCTGCGGGACGGTGTCGGAGCCCACCGGGTGCCGACGGCCGCCGCTGTAGGCGGACACCTCGACGCGCACATGCCCGTCGCCCGCGCCGCTGTGCTGGAGGTCGACGAGGATCGGCGACCAGTCCGGCGGGACGGGCGCCTCGACGAGCGGCTCGGCGGACTCGGCGGGCGACCGGAACACGGACTCCACATGGCCGGTGAAACGGGCCACGGTGGCGGCCGCGTCGTCGCCGTCGATCTCGCACAGCACGAACAGGGCCGCCGACCACAGCGAGTCGAACCCCTCGTCGGGCGCGTCCGGGTCCAGCGGGCCCCTGGCGGCCTCGTACAGCCGCACGCGTCGCCGGGGATCGTCGTCCAGGCCCGCGCGGACGGCGCGCTCGACGAGGGCGCGCAGCCGGGCGCGGTCCGCGGTCCTGTGGTCGGAGGTGGGGACCAGGCCCTCCAGCGCGGGCCAGTAACGGGCCATGACGTCGGTGGGCATCATCCGCCCGTGGTGCGCGCCGCGGTCCCCGGAGGCGGCGGTGACCATGCCGACCACCTCGCCGGTGTCGGCCAGCGTGACGGCGGCCCCGCTGAACCCCGGCTCGAGCGGCCGGCCGCCGGGCTGCCAGGCCTCCAGCTGGATCCACTCGCGGGAGATCAACTGGCTCGCGGTGACGCGGTACTCGGCGAGGGTGCCCTCGTCGAAGCCGACCGGGAAGCCGTAGACGACGAGCTTGCGGGGCCGGTCGGCCCGGTGGGCGTGGGCCGCCCCCTCGGGGGCCAGCGCGGCCGGCGCGGTCGGCGCCTCGTGGGCCAGCTCGAGGACGGCGAGGTCGCCGAGATCGGTCGCGCCGCCGCCCCAGCCGCCGTCGGCGACCACCCGGGCCGGCACGGCGGGCGCGCCGGGCAGCTCGGTGAACGTCACCGACAGGGCGTCCGGCGCGGCCCCGTCCACCACATGGGCGCAGGTCAGCACCTTGTGCGGGGTGACGAGGAAGCCCGCGCCGGCCACCCGGCCGCCGCACTCGATCCGGGCGTGCCATTCGGCGCTGTTCATGAGCCGGAGGAGGGCGACCAGGTCAGTTTCACGACGAGATGTCCCTCCGCCGTGCCCTTGGCGATGATCGCGCCCGTCTCCGCCGACAGTTTCACGCCGAACTCGATCTCGACGCCGTCGGGTTGCAGCGTCCCGTCCCGGAACACCCGCAGCGCGGACTCGGCGGCCGCGCGCACGCCCTCCAGGGCGCCCTCGAAGGTGCGGGCCGCCTGCACCGTCCCGTCGCCGCGGGCCACCAGCCGGGAACCGGGCCGCCCCTCCGCGCCCGCCTCCACGGCGACCACGGCGCCGTCGTCGGTCCTGAACTCCACCAGTCCGTCCACGGTGTCCCCCGCAACCCCTTCCCTGCTCCGCGTTCCGCGCATCCGCCTCTCCTGTACCGCGGCGCTGCGCGTCCTCATTGTCACGGACGGTGCGCGCGATTGTCCTGCGTTCCGTGTGCCTGTTCGGTGCGGATCACCCCTAGGTCCGCCAAATCCTGCGGCCTCAGCCGTAGTTGGTCGGCCGTCGCGTCCGCCTCCTGCGGGGGCCGCTTCAGGATCGCGGCCGCCGACTCGGGCGCGATGACGGAGAAATAGCTGTCCGGGGTCGCCCAGGTGCGCCCGGGCGCGGCCAGCGCCAGCGCGCCGCCGGAACCGCCCTCGCCGATCACCAGCGTGGTGAGCGGCGTGCGGGCGGCGGCGACCGCGCCGAACAGGTCCGCGATCGCCGCGCCGGCGCCCTGCCGCTCCGCCTCCGCGTCGTTGGCCGCGCCCGGCGTGTCCACCAGGGTCAGCACCGGGATGCCGAGCCGGCCGGCGAGCCGGATCAGCCGGGCGGCCGTGCGGTAGCCGGCGGGCCGGGTCGCCGCGCCGGTCTGCGCCGCGTAGGCGATCGTACGGCCCTGGTGCAGGCCGAAGCCGCACAGCATCCCCTCCGGGTCGGCGCCGCCGCACCGGTCGCCGCGGACGGCGAGCCGGTCGGTGAAGTAGGCGTCCAGGTAGGCCTGCGCGCGCGGCCGTTCCGGCGCCCGGGCCCGCCGCACCGCGTCCCGGCCGGTGGGCGGCAGATCCGTCGCCCCGAGGGCGCCCGGCACGGGAGCGGGCTCGACCGGGGCCGGTATGCGGCCGGTTCCCTCCGGACGGGTGTGCGGGGCGGCGGGGCCGGTCTGCGCGGGTTCGGCGGGGGGCTGCGGGCGGGGCGTGGCTGCGGGCGGGGCGGCGGTGTGCGCCGTTCCCTCCGGGCGGCTGTGCGGATGCGCCGCGGACCGGGCCGTTGCCGCCTCGGGCGCGAAAGGCCCGCCGGGGGTCGCGGCTTCCGCCGGTGGCTCCCCCGCCGCGGCCGTCCCGCCGGTCAGGAGGCGCAGCCAGCGTCCCAGCACGTCCCGCAGCTCCGTCGCGGGCACCACCGCGTCCGCCGCCCCCGCCGCGAGCTGCGCCTCCGCCGTGTAGGCGGCCGGGTCGGCGTCCGGCGGCCGCACCCGTGATCCGGCGAAGCCGACCTGTGCGCCCGGCAGCGCCAGCACCACGTCGGCGCCCGCGCCCAGGGTGGCCCAGCCGCCGCCGGTCGTCGGATCCCGCAGGACCGCGATCTGCGCCAGCCCGGCCTCCCGGGTGAGCGCCGACTCGTGTGCCACCCGCTGGAGTTGGGTGAGGGCGAGCATGCCCTCCTGCATCCTGCTGCCGCCGGTGGCGATCAACGACACGACCGGCAGCCGGTGTTCGCGGGCGTGTGCGTACGCCGCGACCAGGCGGTCGCCGGTGCGCTCGCCCAGCGAGCCGCCGAGGAAGCCGAACTCGAAGGAGATCAGCACGGCCCGGACGCCCTTGACGCGGGCGACCCCGCAGACCACGGACTCGGACTCGCCGGTGCGCCGGTGGGCACGCTCGCGCGAGGCGTCGTAGCCGGGCCAGCCGATCGGCCCGTCCGGCGCGGACTCCCTTTCCACGTGCGGGAGTTCGTGGAAATCGTCGGCGACCAGGGCGATGAACTCCCGTGCGCCCGCTCGCTGCGCCGTCATGCCGGCAGCGCCCGCTTCATGATCTTCCCCATGTCGTTGCGGGGCAGGGCGTCCAGATAGCGGACCGTGCGGGGCCGCTTGTGCGGGGCGAGGCGACGGGCGACATGGTCGGCCAACTCGCGCTCACCGGGCGGCGACTGCGGATCGGCGGGCACCACCCAGGCGACGACCCGCTCGCCGAGGTCCGCGTCCGGCTCCCCGGTGACGGCGGCCTCCCGCACCCCTGGATGTTCCAGCAGGACGTTCTCGATCTCGCCGGCGCCGATCTTGTAGCCGCCGCTCTTGATGAGATCGGTCGCCTTGCGCCCGACGATCCGCACATATCCGTCGGGGTCGCGGACGGCCACGTCGCCGGTGCGGAACCAGCCGTCGGCGGTGAAGGCGGCGGCGGTCGCGTCCGGCCGGTTCAGATACGCGGTGAAGAGGTTCGGCCCGCGTACCTGGATCTCGCCGACGCTCTCCCCGTCGTACGCCTCGACGACCGACCCGTCGTCCTCGACGAGCCGCAGCTCCACCCCCGGCAGCGGCACCCCGACGGCCCCTGCCCGGGCCTCGCCGTCGGCCCGTACGGAGGTGTTCATCAGCGTCTCCGTCATGCCGTACCGCTCGATCACCCGCCGTCCGGTGGCCGCCGCGATCCGCTCGTGGTCGTGCACGGGCAGCGCGGCCGAACCGGACACCAGCAGCCGCGCCCCCGCGAGCGCCTCGGCGAGGCCCGGGTCGGACGGCAGGGCCTCGGCGATGCGGTGGTACATCGTCGGCACCCCGAACAGCATGGTCGCGCCGTCGGTCAGCTCCCGTGCGACGCCCTCGGTGTCGAAGCGCCCCAGATGCCGCACCGAACCGCCCCGGCGCAGCGGCCCGAGGACGCCCAGCACCAGCCCGTGCACATGGAACAGCGGCAGCCCGTGCACGAGGACGTCCTCGCCGGTCCACTGCCAGGCGTCGGCGAGCGCGTCCAGCGTCGTGGCGATCGCCCGGCGCGGGATGACCGCGCCCTTGGGGGGCCCGGTGGTGCCGGAGGTGTACACGACGAGGGCAGCCTCCTCGTCGTCCGACGGCTCGCCCCACGCCCCGCCGCCCCACGCCCCGCCGTCCAGCGGTTCGCCGTCCGCCGCCGGACCCGCGCCGCCGCGCTCGTCCACGTCGACGTCGATCCGCGGCAACGCCCGCAACGGATCGGGCAGTTCGTCGCCCGGAGCCGCCAGCACCGCGCTGGGCGCGCTGTCGGACAGGATGTGCCCGAGCTCCTTCTCGCCCGACCTGGGGTTGAGCGGCACGGCGGCCGCCCCGGCGAGCAGCGCGCCCACCACGGCCACCGCGGTCTCCAGGGCGGGCGTGGCCCACACGGCGACCCTTCCCCGCTCTCCGCCTCCCGCCCGCGGGTGGACGCCCGTCGCCTCCCGCACGCGTCCGCCGACGGCACGGGCCGCGCCGGCGAGCTCCGCGTAGGACAGGGAACGCTCACCGAACCGCAGGGCGGGGCGGCCGGACGGATCGTTCGTGAGTGCGGGGAAGAGAGGCGACACGGGACGGACTCCTTGCACGGCTGAGGCGGGCGACAGGGCGACAAGCAGCTTCCTACCCCACGCGTCGCGCCCGCACCTCCCCGTGCCGCCCGTTCCACCGCGCCGCGACCGCTTGTTAGCCTTCCGGTGCTCGGACAGTCGTACGAACAGGGAGTCCGTCGTGGCCCGAATCGCGCTCGTCACCTACGACCCCCGGCCGGAGCCGAGCAAGGACGCCGACTTCCCGGTGCTGCTGAGCGCGCTGCGAGAGGCCGGCGCGGAGGCCGACGGCGTCTTCTGGGACGACGCGGACGTGGACTGGGCGGCCTACGACCTCGTCGTCATCCGCTCCACCTGGGACTACAGCTGGCGGGCGGACGAGTTCGCGGCCTGGACGCGGAAGGTCGCGGCCGTCGCCCGGCTGGCCAACCCGGCCGACGTGGTCGGCTGGAACGCCGACAAGCGGTATCTGGGGGAGCTGGCGGCGGCCGGGGTGCCGACCGTGCCCACGCGCTACTTCGCGCCCGGCGAGCCGGCCGAGCTGCCGGGCGGCGAGGAGTACGTGATCAAGCCCGCCTCCGGGGCCGGCGCGCGCTACGCCGCCCGCTACACGCCCGACGACCACGAGACGGCCGTCCGTCACCTGGCGCGGATGCACGCGGAGGGGCTGACGGCGATGGTGCAGCCGTATGTGCGCGGCATCGACGCCGGCGGCGAACGCGCCCTGCAGTTCTTCGGCGGCCGTCTTCTGCACGCGAGCCGCAAGCGGGCCGTCCTCGCCGTCGGCGCCGCCTTCGACGCGGACAAGATCGCCCACCCCGGTCTGGAGCCCTGGACGCCGTCCCCGGCCGAGCTGTCCGTCGCCGAGCGCGCCCTGGCCGCCGTGCCGGACGCGCCCGAACTGCTCTACGCCCGCGTCGACCTGGTGGACGGCGACGACGGGGAGCCGCGGGTGATGGAGCTGGAGCTGGTCGAGCCGAACCTCTTCCTGTTCCTGCACCCGCAGTCCGTGCCGCACGTCGTCGCGGGGATCCTGGGCGCTGCCGGGGCGGCCGCGGACGGTGCGCGGAGCCGGTGAGCCGTCGTGGCCGGTCCGTGATCCGTCGTGACCGGTAGGCGAGTCGTCGTGAGGGGTCGGTGAGCCGTCGGCCGGCCGTCACTCCCTGACGGCCGTCCGCTGGAGCAGCCCCCAGGTGAACTCGGCGACGACCTCCCGCCGGGCTCCCCGACCGTCCGGCGCGGAGAAGGCCAGTCCCCAGCGGGCGGGGGCGGTGCCTTCGAGCGGGCGGGCCGGGGAGAAGGCGTGGGCGGCCTCGTCGACCGTGCAGGACCAGGGGGTGAGGTCGGCCAGGGACTGCAGGAACGGCGGCCGTGCCCCCGGGGCGCGGACCAGCCACTCGTTCCAGACCGAGCCGTTCGGGGCGAGCAGCACCTCGAAGCGCAGGTCGGGCCAGAGCGGGATCGGCCACAGCCACGCCTCGCAGTCGACGTCGCCGACGCGCCGGGCGGTTCTCGACTCGGGTTCGCCGAGGACCGAGCGATGCCGGGAGAGCGAGCCCCGTGCGTGCGGGGAGTGGACCATCGCCTGCCAACGCTTGTTGGCCTCCCTCATCTGTGTGAGGGAAACGCCCAGTTCGTGGCGGGCGTTCTCCACCAGATCCGGGTTGTGGTCGGCCATGCGGCGCAGCAGGACCAGTTGGAAGTCGAGCGGCGTGAACGAGCCCGCGAGGCGTTTCTGGGTCGGCATCTCCCCATCCTGGCCCACCGCACGACTCACGACCATTGCCCGCCGCAACACCTTATGACAGCCTGTGTTCGTCATGCCGATCGCCTGTTGATATCTCGAACGCGGGCATTCAGACCACAGACCAAGAGAGGGGGCCCGTCGTGGGACGCCTCGTACCTGCCGTGACCCGAGCTCTCGACATTCTCGAGCTCTTCCTGGACGGGGACGGTTCGCTCTCCGCCCCCGACATCGTGCGCAAGCTCCAGCTTCCGCGCACCACGGTGCACGAACTCGTGACCACGCTCTCCGCGCGGGCGTACATCGTGCCCGTCCCCGGACAACCCGGACGATACCGTCTCGGGGTACGCCCCTACCAGCTCGGCAGCCGGTACGCCGAGCAGCTGGACCTCGCCGCAGAGGGTCAGCAGGTCGCCCGCACCGTCGCCGAAACGTGTGACGAGACGGTGCACGTGGCGATCCTGGAAGGGGCCGACGTCATCTACATCGCGAAGGTCGACTCCACGCACGCGGTCCGGATGGTGTCGGCTGCCGGCCGCCGCCTGCCCGCCCACTGCACCTCCGTCGGCAAGATGCTGCTGGCCTCGCTCCCCGAACAGGAGCTCATCGCGCGCATCCCCGACGACGCCGAACTCGTGCGGATGACCCCGAACAGCATCACCGAGCCGAAGGCGCTGCGGGAGGCCCTGGCCGAGATCCGGGAGCGGGGCGTCGCGGTCGAGAACCGCGAGTCCAATCCGGACGTCAGCTGCGTGGCCGCGCCGGTGCGCGACCGCACGGGACAGGTCGTCGCCGCCCTGTCCATCTCCGTCCCCATGATCCGCTGGAGCGAGGAGCGCCGCGCGGACCTGGAAGCGCTCGCCCTGAAGGGAGCCGGGGACCTGTCCGAGCTGCTCGGCCACCGGAGCGCCGGATGACCACGCGGTACGAGGTGGCCGTGCGGGCCGGAGCGATCCTCGGCGAGGGCCCGACCTGGGACCCGGTCGCCGGCCGACTGCTCTGGATCGACATCCTGGGCAGCCGGCTGCACGCCTACGACCCCGCCACCGGCCGCCGCACGGTCCGCACCGCCCACCAGCACGTGGGCGCGGTCAAGCCCCGGGCGGGGGGCGGCCTGGTCCTCAACCTCCGGGACGGCGTGGGCCTCCTCGACCCGGACGGCGGCTTCCGCTGGCTGCGCCACGACCCCGTCCCGGGCCGCCGCGGCAACGACGCGGCCGTCGCCCCCGACGGCTCCCTGTGGGCCGGCTCCATGCGCTACGACGAGGCCCCCGGCGGCGGCGCCCTGTGCCGCCTCACCGGCGACGGGGCGGCCGAGGTGGTCCTCGACGACGTGGCGGTGAGCAACGGGACGGGGTGGAGTCCGGACGGCACGCTCATGTACTACGTCGACTCGCCGACGCGCCGCATCGACGTCTTCGACTTCTCGGCGGACGGGCGGGTCGGCGGCCGCCGTTGCTTCGTGGCGATCGAGGAGGGGGCCGGGTTCCCCGACGGCCTCACCGTCGACGCCGACGGCTGCGTGTGGGTGGCGCTGTGGGACGGGGCCGCGGTACGCCGCTACACCCCCGAGGGCGTCCTCGACCGGCAGATCGACCTGCCCACCCCGCGGATCACCGCCTGCGCCTTCGGCGGCCCCGACCTCACGGATCTGTACGTCACCACGGCCCGCGTGGGCCTCGACGCGCCGCACCCGACGGCGGGCTCCCTCCTGGTGCTGCCGAACGCCGGCAAGGGCCTGCCCCAACCGGCCTTCGCCGGCTGACCGACGCGCGCCGACCCTTACCGACCGACGCCGACCGACCGACGCCCGCCGACCGACGCCCGCCTGCGTTCGGGGACGCCCGCCGGTCCCGCCGTCGGCCGGTCCTCCCCTTCCCCGCCGGGGCGGGGGAGGGGAGGGTCCGCCCGTCTACTGCAGGCCGGCCCGTCTGCGCTCGTCCACCGTCAGCGGCGGGCCGGACAGGGGCGGGCGCAGGGGGCCGACGGCGGCCGAGGCGAGCATGGAGGGGGTCAGCAGGACCTGCGGGCCGCGTTCCAGGGACGTCACGTCCGTCACCCGGCGGGCCATGCGGCCGTTGCCGGTGGCGGTGAGCATCAGCCGGCCCACGTACGCGGCCACGAGCCGGTCGCGCCGCGTGGGTCCGGTCTCGGTCGCGCCGGGGTAGAACACGTCCTGGCCGACGGCGAGGTCCCAGGCGGTCGCGACGGGCCGGGCCACCGCCTTCTGCGCGCGCCGGGACAGCCCGGCCGTGGCCCACCCGTGCCGCCGGACGGCGTCGCGCAGCCGCACCGCGCTCTGGGCGGCGACCGCGAGGCCGTGCCCGTAGAGCGGGTTGTACGCGGCGAGGGCGTCGCCGAGGACGACGAAGTTGTCGGGCCAGGCCGCCATCCGCTCGTAGAAATGGCGACGGTTGACGGTGGAGCGGGTGTACGCCACGTCGGACAGCGGCTCGGCCTGTTCGAGGAGCTGCCCGATGACGGGGTGGCGCAGCTCCTCGCGGGCGAAGCGGACGAAGTCGTCGCTGTGGGGGGAGGGTTCGCCGCCCCGGGTGCCGTTGAGGGTGACGATCCAGCGGCCGTCCTCGATCGGCAGCAGGAACCCGGCGCGGCCGGGTCCGGCGTCCCGCGGGTCGGGCTGCACGTTGACGATCGGGTACCCGGAGCGGGCCGGCTCGGGCGCGAGGTACAGCCGGCTGGCGTACGCCAGCCCGGAGTCCACCTCGCGGCGTTCCACGGCCGGCAGGCCGAGCTCCGCCAGCCAGCCCGCCGCCCGCGACCCCCGCCCGCTGGCGTCGACGACCAGACCCGCCTCGACGACGCGCTCCGCGCCGCCCTCGCGCACCCGCACGCCGGTGACCGCGCCCGCGTCCCCCACCAGCCCCGACACCTCGGCCCCCGCGCACAGCTCGACCCGCTCGTCGGCCAGCACCCGGGCCCGGACCGTCGCGTCCAGGAGGTCGCGGCCGGCCAGGATCACGTGGTGCGACTCGGGCCAGCGGCGGAACCAGCCGCGCGGGCCGAGGACCACCATGTCCGTCGTGACCGGCGCGCGGCGCGCCCCTGCCGCCCGGAGCGCCCCGGTGACGTCCGGCAGCAGCTCCTCCACCGCCCGCACCCCGCCCGACCACAGCATGTGGGCGTGCCGGGCCTGGGGCAGTCCCCTGCGGGGCGCGGGGCCGTCCGGCAGCACGTCCCGCTCGATGACGACGACCCGGTCGGCGAGGCCGGTCAGGGCGCGTGCCGCGAGCATGCCCGCATGGGATCCCCCCAGGACTACGGCGGTTCTGGCGGGGTTGGAGGGTTCAGTCATGCGTGGCGATGCTCTCTGCCGGGGCGGCCGCGCGGGCGCGGACCGCCTGGATGTCGTCGGGGTGGCGCAGGGCCCGGGACACGGCCTGGATCTCGCGCAGGAGATACGTGGCGTCCGGCCCGGAGGGGAAGGCGGTGGAAGGGGCGGGAGAGGCAGCGGCGACGGACGCGGGGGACGTGGCCGCGGCGGCGGGGGACGCGGCACGCGGAGCCGGGGGAGCGGCGGCAGCCGGGGAGGCGGCCCCGCCGTCGCGCTGCGGGGGCCGCGTCGCCTCGGGGGCCGCCGGGCGGTGCGCGCCCTCCCGCGCTTCCACGGCGTCCAGCAGCGCCACGGCGGCCGCCAGGGCCTGGGCCCGGCCGTGTTCGACGCCGAGGTCGACGGCGGCGACGTAGGCCCGGGCGCGCAGATCGTCGTCCAGCCGGCGGGCCAGCGGGAGGAGGGCGTCGCGGATGAACGTCTCACGGCGGATCAGCCGCAGTTCCGGGGTGGCGCGCAGGTCGAACGGCTCCCGGCCGCCGGTCACGGTCCGCATCAGCCGGGACAGCGGCTGCAGGCTCCGGTGGCGGCGGCGCACCCGCCAACGCTCCTGGAGGTACTGGCCGGCGTGCGGCACGATGAAGCCGATCGCGACGAGCGTGGCGGCGACGCACGCCGCCGAGGGCGCGATGCCGGTGTTCAGCCAGTCCAGGTCGTGCCCGGTCCAACGCGCGCCGACGGCCGTCAGCTTGGCCGCGCTGAACAGCAGGTTCGTCACATAGCCGGCTCCCAGGAAGCGCAGTCCCCAGCGCAGCCACGCGTCGAGGCCGTCGGTGCGGCTCCAGTTCCACACCAGGCGGGCCGTGACCGAGCAGGCCACGGTGTGCGCGACCAGGTAGAGCAGGATCTCCTCGCGCATGAAGGGCGTGTTGGCGTAGTACGTGTCCAGGTCCCGGATCCGCTCCACGGGCACGTCCGCGAGCGCGAACAGCACCCACAGCGCGACCACCACCGCCGCGTAGACGCAGACCACCAGGCGGGTCGTCCGCCGGGTCTGGGCCGAGCGCTCGGTGCGGCCGTTGCGCCAGGCGATGATCAGCAGCAGCCAGGACGCGGACAGCGCGGTGAGCAGCGAGTACACCCAGGGCGCGGCGATGTTCGGCACGCCGGTGACCCGGTTGGTCCAGGCGATGGTCTTCGGGGCCGCGAAGACGAACACCGCGCAGCCGAAGACGAGCAGGCCGCCGACCGCGCGCAGCAGCGGATCCCGCCAGAGCTTGACGATGCTGGGCAGCTTGATGGCGAGGGCGGCCCCCAGCACCGCCGTGGGCAGCCAGAAGGAGATGTACAGCCCGTGGCTCATCGCAGGGTCCCCCTGCGTCCGCGGTAGCCGAGGGTCCGCTGGACCGCGGCGGTGTCCGCGGCGTCCCGGGCGGCGGCCGGACCGGAGTCGGCGAGGCGACGCCGGAAGCGGGCCGCCAGCCGGTGGCCGAAGTCGTCGGCCTCGGCCTCGTCGTCCTCCCGGGAGCCGTCGCGGGCGGCGAAGGCCAGGGCGGCGGACTCCCAGCCGGAGCGGTCGGCCAGGACGCCGGCGGCGACCGTGCCGAGGCCGTGATGGTGGTGCCGGTGCCCGGCGTGCAGATGCCACAGTTCATGGCCGAGGATGACCAACTGCTGGACGGCCTCGGCCCGTTCCTCGACGATGACCAGGTCGAAGTCCTGGAACTCGACCCAGAGCCCGGTCACGCCGATCTCGTCGGGGAACCGCTCGAAGCGCACCTCCACCGGCCGTCCGCCGCGCCGCGCGGACAGTTCCTCGCACAGGGCCCGGCACAACTCCCGTACCCCGTCGGGCCGGTCGGCGCGCGCCCGCAGTGCGGCGGAGAGGTCGCCGGTCAGCTTGCGCATGGCCGGGCCGGTCCTCGCGCGCCGCAGCGCCGAGGCGATCCGGGACGCCCTCCCGCGCGCGCCCGCGACGTCCATCGGCTCCCCCTTCCGGCCGCCCGGCGACGGCCGGTCCGAGACTACGCGGCTGGTTGTGTCCGCGTCACGAGAAGTCGTTGCACGCTCAAGGACAGAAAGCGCTGTCAGAAGTCGGGCCGAAGGCATTGACGAGCGCCCGCTTCGAATCTACGGTCCGTTCGGAGCAGCGATCACGATCCGGCATGTCGAACCGCGCGGCCCACCGGCCCCACCAGGCCGCGACGCGACGGAGGAGGGTCCGGGGAGGGCCGGCCGCCCGGGGCGTCAGGGCTGGGGGAGACATAACCCGAAAGGCCAAGATGAGCACCGCCCGCTTCACCCTCGACCCCGCCTTCACCGTCGGAGAGGTCGACCCCCGTCTCTTCGGCAGCTTCGTGGAACACCTGGGCCGCTGCGTCTACACCGGCCTCTACGAACCCGGCCACCCCAGCGCGGACGCCGAGGGCCTGCGCACCGACGTGCTGGACCTGGTCCGCGAACTCGGCGTCACCGCCGTGCGCTACCCCGGCGGCAACTTCGTCTCCGGCTACAAGTGGGAGGACTCCGTCGGCCCGGCCGCGGAGCGGCCCCGCCGCCTCGACCTGGCCTGGCACGCGACGGAGACGAACCGCTTCGGCCTCTCCGAGTACATCGGCTTCCTCCGGAAGATCGGCCCGCAGGCCGAGCCGATGATGGCGGTCAACCTCGGCACGCGCGGCGTCGCCGAGGCCCTGGAGCTCCAGGAGTACGCCAACCACCCCTCCGGCACGGCCCTCTCCGACCTGCGCGTCGCCCACGGCGACAAGGAGCCGTTCGGGATCAGACTGTGGTGCCTGGGCAACGAGATGGACGGCCCCTGGCAGACCGGCCACAAGACGGCCGAGGAGTACGGCCGCGTCGCCGCCGAGACCGCCCGCGCCATGCGCCAGATGGACCCCGGCGTCGAGCTCGTCGCCTGCGGCTCCTCCAGTCAGTCCATGCCGACGTTCGCCGAATGGGAGGCGACGGTCCTCGCCGAGACGTACGACCTCGTCGACTACATCTCCCTGCACGCCTACTACTGGCCCGAGGACGGCGACGTCGACTCCTTCCTCGCCTCCGCCGTCGACATGGAGTCGTTCATCGACAACGTCGTCGCGACCGCCGACCACATCGGCGCGCGGCTCAAGTCGAAGAAGCGGATCAACCTCTCCTTCGACGAGTGGAACGTCTGGTACCTGCGCGAGTGGGAGGAGCAGGCGAAGGGCATCGAGCAGGGGGACTGGCCGGAGGCCCCGCGCCAGCTGGAGGACAACTACAGCGTCACCGACGCCGTCGTCTTCGGCTCGCTCCTCATCGCGCTGCTGCGCCACGCCGACCGGGTGACGGTCGCCTGTCTCGCCCAGCTCGTCAACGTGATCGCGCCGATCCTCACCGAGCCGGGCGGCCCGGCCTGGCGGCAGACCACGTTCTTCCCGTTCGCGCAGACGTCCCGGTACGGCCGCGGCGCCGTCCTCGACGTGCGGGTGGACTCGCCGACGTACGAGACGCGCAAGCACGGCACGACGGACCTGCTGCACGCCACCGCGGTCCGCGCCGAGGACGGCACGGTCACCGTCTTCGCCGTGAACCGCAGCCGCACCGACGCGCTGCCGCTCCAGGTCGCCCTGCACGGGCTGGAGCTGACGTCGGTCGTCGAGCACAGCGTGCTCGCGGACGCCGACCCGGACGCCCGCAACACCCTCGCCGACCCCGAGCGGGTCGCCCCGCACCCGGCGGAGGGCACCGCGCTGACGGACGGCAGGCTGACGGCGACGCTGGAGCCCCTGTCGTGGAACGTGATCCGGCTGGCGTAGCCCCGCTCGCAGCCGGGACGGGGTCGGCGGCGGGCGGGTCCGGCCGCTGACCCCACAATGGAGGCATGAGGATCTCGGCAAGAGCGGACTACGCGGTGCGGGCGGTGCTGGAGCTCGCCGTGCGGCAAGGCGGCGACCCGGTGAAGGCGGAGGCGATCGCCGCCGAGCAGGACATCCCGCACAAGTTCCTCGAGGGGATCCTCGGCGACCTGCGGCGCGGCGGGATCGTCGACAGTCGGCGCGGCGGCGGCGGGGGCTACCGGCTGGCCCGCGACCCGGCGGCGATCACCGTCGCGGACGTCATCCGGGCGGTGGACGGCCCGATCGTGTCCGTGCGCGGCGAACGCCCGACGGGGCTGTCGTACACGGGGTCCGCGCAGCCGCTGCTGCCGCTGTGGATCGCGCTGCGGGCCAATGTGCGACGGATTCTGGAGGGCGTCACGATCGCCGACATCGCCGCCGACGCGCTGCCGGTCCCGGTGAAGGAGCTGGCGGCGGAGCCGGCGGCCTGGGAGAACCCCTGAGCGGTGGCGGGGCTGCCCGAAGCCGGAGGGCGCAACGGTCAACTCCCGTTGTCTCGCGGCTTGTTCAGGCGTCGCGGTAGGGGTGTGAACGGGACTGGGTGAATGGCCGGAGTTCTACCTGGCCGCGCCTCAGTGGCATTCCTACGATGCGATCGCCCCCCCAGTTCTTCACAGGAACTCCACAGGTTTTCCGTTGAACCAAGGAGAGTCACCATGGCAAATGGACTGCTTCTGGGCGGCGCGGTCGCCGCGCTGATCACCGCGGCGGTGCCCGCGCACCACTCGTCTCCCGTGTTCGACAACCCGCCGCCGGACAGGATCGTCATCGACGTCGCCACGGTGAACGGCTCCGGCTGTCCCGCGGGCACGGCCGCCGTCGCCGTGTCCGAGGACAACACCGCCTTCACCGTGACCTACAGCGACTACCTCGCCCAGGTCGGCGGGGGCTCCAACCCCACGGCCTTCCGCAAGAACTGCCAGCTCAACCTGATCGTCCACGTCCCCTCGGGCTTCACCTACGCCATCGCCAAGGCGGACTACCGCGGCTACGCCTCACTCCAGTCGGGCGCGAGCGCCGTGCAGCGGGCCTCGTACTACTTCCAGGGGTCGTCGCAGACGGTGTTCAAGAACCACAACTTCTCCGGTTCCTACAACGACAACTGGCAGGCCACCGACACCACCGACTGGGCCCAACTCGTCTGGGCCCCCTGCGGAGTCCAGCGCAACTTCAACATCAACACCGAGCTCCGGGTCAACGCGGGCTCGTCCTCGCCGAGCAAGGTCAGCTTCATGACGATGGACTCGACCGACGGCGACCTCAGCACCGTCTACCACATGGCCTGGCAGCAGTGCCCGGCCAAGTGACCGGCCCAGTGACCGGCCCGCACCCCTAGGGCCGCCCCGCCGCGTGGACCACGCCCCCGGCCCACGCGGCGGGAGAGCACGGACGGGCGAGGGGAGTTGTCGGACCCCGGCACTACGTTGAGCGCATGACTCAAGCAGGAGAGGGCGAGATCCGCCGCATCCGGCCGGCGCAGTTCCACACGACCGCCGGACTGGAGGACTGGCGGGTGCTGGGCGAGGGCGCGTGCGCGTACTTCCGCACCGGCTCGTTCACCGCCGGCGCCCGACTGGTGCAGGCGATCAGCGAGGTGCCGGGCGTGGGGAGCGGGCGCCCGGACATCGACCTGCGGCACGAGGGCGTGACCGTACGGCTCGTCACGATCACGGACGACTACTACGGGCTCACCGAGCGGCACGTCGAGCTCGCCCGACAGATCTCCGCCGTGGCGCGCAGCCTGGACGTCCCGGCCGACCCGTCCGCCCTGCAGGGCGTTCAGATCACCGTCGACGCCCTCGTCGGCCCGGACGTGATGCCCTTCTGGCGGGCGCTGCTCGGCTACCGGGACCGCGCCGACAGCGGCGAGGACCTGATCGACCCGCACCGCCGCGGGGCGCAGTTCTACTTCCAGCGCATGGACGCGCCGCGCCCGCAGCGCAACCGGCTTCACGTCGACGTCTGGGTGCCGTACGACCGGGCCGAGGCGCGGATCGCCGCGGCGCTCGGGGCGGGCGGCCGGCTGGTGAGCGACGCCGCTGCGCCGTCGCACTGGGTGCTGGCCGATCCCGAGGGGAACGAGGCGTGTGTCGGCGTGGCCGGCGCTCCCGGTCCGGACGCCTGACGTCCGTGAAGGCGCGTGGGGCGTGGGCGCGTTGAGCGTCGTCCGGCAGGCATGCACCGTCACGTCGTGTGCGGGCGGCCGGAGAAGTCGGCGGCCGACCGACTGCGAGTCCACGATCGCAGCCGTCGGATCCACCGAGCGGCCCTCCTTCACGCGCACGCGGTCGCGCAG
>NZ_JBEPBI010000059.1:0-43586 GCF_040299045.1 Streptomyces sp. NPDC001027 | reverse complement strand
TGGTTGACCCTCGACGACGCTCGAAAATCCCCTGTCGCGCGTCTTGTCATGGACGCACAGCCGTCCCTAACGTGACTCTCCGCCGGGTGCGCAGCGTCGCCATGAGCAGGGTGACGGCGACCCCTCCGACCGCCCACGCCGACAGCACCAGCAGGGCCGAAGTCATGTCGTTGCCCTGGAAGTAGGCGATGGAGCGCGCCGCCCAGGTCCCCGCGCCCGGCGGCAGCGCGGGGCCGATCGCCCGCCAGAACGGCGGGAGCAGCGGGGGCGGGAGGGCGCCGCCCGCGCTCGGGTTGCCGAGGATCACCACGAGCAGGATGACCAGCCCGACGCCGGCGAGCCCGAAGAGGCCCTGGAAGGCGAGGGTGGCCGCGCCGACCGCGAAGATGATCAGCGCGCCGAGCCCCCAGTAGGCCGCGAGGCCGCCCGGCAGCGCGCCCAGGATCGGACCGACGATCAGGGCGCCGCCGAGTCCGCCGACGATCCCGACGACGACCATGGCGAGCAGCCGGATCACCGCGCGCCGTGGGGTGGAGCTCGCGGCGCCCGAGCTGATCACCATGATCGACGCGCACAGATAGCCGCCCACGCACCAGCCGACGGCCAGATAGAACGACGACAGCCCGTTGGCGTCCTCCTGGTCGGCCGGGGCCACGTCGAGGGTCCGCAGGGTGCGCGCCTCGGACTTCTCCAGGGCGGTGGTGAGCGTCACCAGGGTGGCGGCCAGGACCTTGCCGCCGCCGGTGGTCACCAGCAGCGTGTCGGCGCCCGACGGGGAGACGATCAGGGCGCCGTCGATCTCGCGGTCCAGGATCTGCTTGCGGGCCGTCGCGGCGTCGGCCACCGCGCGGGGGTCCAGGGGGCTGCCGGGCAGCTTCTCCAGCCGGGCCACGGTCTGCCGGGCGGCCGCCCCCGGCGCGACGACCCCGAAGGGCACGTCCTTCGGCTTCGGGTCGTGCAGCGCCCCCACATAGGAGGCGATGAAGAGCAGATGGAGGGCGACCACGCCGACGACCAGCAGCGTGGCCCGCGGGGTGACGGCGTCCTTGACCTCGTCGAGAAAGGAGCCGCGCGAGGAGGCGCGGGGCGCGTCGGGCCCGGTCGTCTGCGTCATGTCCCCACGCTCCGGGGTGGAAGGTGTTTCCGCAGGTGGGAGGCGTCCGAACGGCTGTCGTACAGATGTTCGGAATTTGGTCTATGGTGGGGGAGGGAAGGTTGTGAACTGATGTTCGAATCAGGAGGTGCGGATGCCGGGGTTCACGCATCTGCACACCGTCTCCGGGTTCTCCCTGCGGTACGGGGCCTCGCATCCGGAGCGTCTGGCCGAGCGCGCCTCCGAGCGGGGCATGGACGCCCTCGCCCTCACCGACCGCGACACCCTCGCCGGCGCGGTCCGCTTCGCCAAGGCCTGCGCGAAGGCGGGTGTGCGCCCGCTGTTCGGGGCGAACCTGGCGGTGGCGGCGCCCGAGCGGCCGCAGGACGACGCGTCCGTGCGACGGGACCGGCGCCGCACCCCCGTGCGCGGCGGCGTCTTCCTCGACGAGTCGGCCCCCCGCGTCACCTTCCTCGCCCGTGACGGCGCCCGGGGCTGGGCCGACCTGTGCCGGATCGTCACGGCGGCGCACGCGGGCGAGGAGGGTGCGGGCGCGGGTGCGGGCGTCCCGACGCTGCCCTGGGCCGCGAACCGCGGCGACGGTCTGACCGTCCTGCTCGGCCCCGCCTCCGACGTCGGCCGCGCGCTCACCGCGGGCCGCCCGGACCGGGCCGCGAAACTCCTCGTCCCCTGGCGCGAGACCTATGGCGACGCCCTGTGCCTGGAGGCCGTCTGGCACGGACGCGCCGGCACCGGCCCCGGCTCCCTGCGGCTGGCCGCCCGCACCGTCGGCTTCGCCGCCGAGCAGCGGGTGCGGCCCGTCCTCAGCAACGCCGTCCGCTACGCCGACCCCGGCCAGGGCCCGGTCGCGGACGTCCTGGACGCCGCCCGCCGGCTCGTCCCCGTCGACCCGTCCAAGGAACTGGACTCGGGCGAGGCGTGGCTCAAGGGCGCGGACGTCATGCTCGCGGCGGCCGAGCGGATCGTGGAGGCCGCGGGCTTCCGGCGCGCCGCCGCCCACCGGCTGCTGGAGCAGACCCGGGCCGCGGCCGCCGAGTGCCTGGTCGACCCCGAGGACGACCTCGGCATGGGCGCCGTCCACTTCCCCGAGCCGCACCTCGTCGGCGCCGGTCGGCGCACCGCCCAGCGGGCGCTGGCCTCGCGGGCGGCGGCGGGGATGGTGCTGAAGGGGTACGCCGGCCGGCGCGCCTACTGGGAGCGGATGCATCACGAGCTGGACGTCATCGCCCACCACGGCTTCGCCTCCTACTTCCTGACGGTGGCTCAGGTCGTGGACGACGTACGGGACATGGGGATACGGGTCGCCGCGCGCGGCTCCGGCGCGGGGTCCCTCGTCAACCACCTGCTCGGCATCGCGCACGCCGACCCGGTCGAGCACGGGCTGCTGATGGAGCGCTTCCTGTCCAAGGAGCGGGTCGTGCTGCCCGACATCGACGTGGACGTGGAGTCCGCGCGTCGGCTGGAGGTCTACCGCGCGATCATCGGCCGCTTCGGAGCCGAGCGGGTCGCCACGGTCGCGATGCCGGAGACGTACCGCGTCCGCCATGCGATCAGGGACGTCGGCGCGGCTCTGTCCATGGACCCCGCCGAGATCGACCGCATGGCCAAGTCCTTCCCGCACATCCGCGCCCGGGACGCCCGCGCGGCGCTGGCGGAACTGCCCGAGCTCAAGGCGCTGGCGGGGGAGACGCGGCGGGCGGGGGAGCGGTACGACAGGCTGTGGGAGCTGGTCGAGGCCCTCGACGCCCTGCCGCGCGGGGTCGCCATGCACCCGTGCGGGGTGCTTCTCTCCGACGCGTCGCTGCTCTCCCGCACGCCGGTCGTGCCGACCAGCGGCGAGGGGTTCCCGATGGCGCAGTTCGACAAGGACGACGTCGAGGACCTCGGGCTGCTCAAGCTGGACGTGCTGGGCGTGCGGATGCAGTCGGCGATGGCGCACGCGGTGGCCGAGGTGGAGCGGGCGACGGGGGAGCGGATCGACCTGGACGCGCTCGCGCCGACCGACCCGGCGACGTACCGGCTGGTCCGCTCCACCGAGACGCTGGGCTGTTTCCAGATCGAGTCGCCCGGCCAGCGCGACCTGGTCGGACGGCTCCAGCCGGCCACCTTTCACGATCTGGTCGTCGACATCTCCCTGTTCCGGCCCGGCCCGGTCGCCGCCGACATGGTGCGGCCCTTCATCGAGGCGCGGCACGGGCGGGCGCCCGTCCGGTATCCGCACCCGGATCTGACGGAGCCGCTGCGGGGCACCTACGGGGTCGTCGTCTTCCACGAGCAGATCATCGACATCGTCGCGATCATGACCGGCTGCGGGCGCGGCGAGGCGGACCGGGTGCGACGCGGGCTCTCCGACCCGGAGTCGCAGGGGCGGATCAAGGTGTGGTTCGCCCGGCACGCGGCGGCGAGGGGATACGAGACGGAGACGATCCGGCGGACCTGGGAGATCGTCGAGGCCTTCGGCTCCTACGGTTTCTGCAAGGCGCACGCGGTCGCGTTCGCCGTCCCGACGTACCAGTCGGCCTGGCTGAAGACGCACCACCCGGCCGCCTTCTACGCCGGGCTGCTCACCCACGACCCCGGGATGTACCCGAAGCGGCTGCTGCTGGCGGACGCGCGGCGGCGCGGGGTGCCGATCCTGCCGCTGGACGTGAACCGGTCGGGAGTCGCCCATCGCATCGAACTGGTGTCTGAATCAGCGCCCGAGTCGCCGATGCCCCAGTCGCCGATGCCCCAGTCGGCTACGGCCGAGTCGTCGACGGCCGAGCCGTCGGGGGCCGGGGCGCCGGGGTCGCCTTCCGGGGCCGCCGGTCCCGGCGGTCGCTGGGGACTCCGGCTGGCCCTCTGCGACGTGCACGGCATCAGCGAGGCCGAGGCGGCGCGGGTCGTGGACGGGCAGCCGTACGCCTCGCTGCTCGACTTCTGGGAACGGGCGCGCCCGAGCCGTCCGCTGGCCGGACGGCTCGCTCAGGTCGGCGCGTTGGACGCCTTCGGCGACAACCGCCGTGACCTGCAACTGCACCTGACCGAACTGCAGCGCGGGGCACGGGGCGCGGGCGGCGGCCAGCTTCCCCTGGCGGGCGGACGGAACACCGCTCCCGCCGGGCTGCCCGACCTGTCCTCCGCCGAGCGGCTCAGCGCCGAGCTGGGCGTGCTGTCCATGGACGCCTCGCGCCATCTGATGGACGACCACCGCGCTTTCCTCGACGAGCTGGGCGTGGTCTCGGCGCGGCGGCTGCGCGAGGCCGGGCACGGGGAGACCGTGCTGGTCGCGGGCGCCAAGGCGGCCACCCAGACCCCGCCGATCCGGTCCGGCAAGCGGGTCGTCTTCAGCACCCTCGACGACGGCACCGGCCTGGTCGACCTCGCCTTCTTCGACGACTCCCACGACGCCTGCGCGCACACCGTCTTCCACTCCTGGCTGCTGCTGGTGCGCGGGGTGGTGCAGCGGCGCGGCCCGCGCAGCCTCAGCGTGGTCGGCGCCGCCGTCTGGAACCTCGCCGACCTGCTGGAAGTGCGCCGGGACGAGGGGCTGGAAGGGGTCGCGGCCCGGCTGGCCGCCCCCGTCGGCGCCCCTGGCGCGGGAGCCGACGGAAATGGCGACGGCGATGGCGACGACGGCGACGGCCCGGCGCGCAGCCGGCTCGCCGGTTCGGACGGGCTGCCCGCGCCGACGGGCTCGGCCGCGCAGGACTCGATGGAGCGGCGTCGCATCCGCATGTCCACGGGGTACGAGATGCACCCCTGGGCCGATCTGCGCCCCGCGGGCGAAGGGCCCGCGGTGGGAAGGAAGTTGTGGCACCAGAGCCCGGGGAGTGCGGGATGACTGTCCTCTGCGTACGTTTCCAGCTGTCGTCGACGCACGAGTCCGCCCTGCCGGCGCTGCTCGGGCTCCTGGAGGAGTTCACCCCGGTCGTCGAGGCGCTGCCGCCGGACGGGGCGCTGGCCGATCTGCGGGGCGCCGAACGGTACTTCGGGCGCACCGCGGTCGAGCTGGCGTCGGTGATCCGGGTGCGGGCGCTCGCCCTGCACGGGGTCGACTGCGTGATCGGCGCGGGCCCCGGCCCGCTGGCGGCCCGCACGGCGGTGCGGGACGCCCGGCCCGGGACGACGTGCGCGGTTCCCGAGGGCCGGGTGCGGGAGTTCCTCGCGGGCAAGCCGGTCACCGCGCTGCCCGGCGTCGGGACGGCGACCGCCCGCACCCTGTGCGAGTACGGTCTCGACACCCTCGGCCTGGTCGCCGCCGCGCCGTTGTCCACGCTCCAGCGCCTGATCGGCGCGAAGGCGGGCCGTGAGCTGCGGGAGAAGGCGAACGGCGTCGACCGCGGCCGGGTGGCGCCGGGCGCCGTGGCGCGGTCGACGGCCGCCGAGCGGCCCTTCGGGCGCGACGAGCTGGACCCCGGCCGGCACCGCCGTGCCCTGCTCTCCGCCGCCGAGGAGCTGGGCGTCCGGCTGCGCGTCGTGGAGAAGGTCTGCGGCGCCCTGACCCTCACCGTGCGCTACGCCGACCGGTCCTCCACGACCCGCAGCCGCACCCTCGGGGAGCCGACCGCGCACTCGGCGGACCTGACGAGGGCGGCGTACGGCCTGTACGAGGCGCTCGGTCTGCAGCGTGCCCGGGTCCGCGCGCTCGCCCTGCGCGCCGAGGCGCTCGGTCCCGCCGAACAGGCCTCCCACCAGCTCACCTTCGACCCCGTCGACGACAAGGCCCGTCGGATCGAGGAGGTCGCCGACCGGCTGCGGGCGAGGTTCGGGCCGGGGGCGGTGAAGCCCGGGACGCTGGCCGCGTGAGCCGAGGTCCGGGCGACGGGGTCAGTTGGCCCACGGGGGAGTGATCCGGGTCCCGTCGGCCAGCACCGCCTCCAGGCCGATGGAGGTGGTGACCCAGGAGAG
This sequence comes from Streptomyces sp. NPDC001027, assembly GCF_040299045.1. Taxonomy (NCBI): domain Bacteria; kingdom Bacillati; phylum Actinomycetota; class Actinomycetes; order Kitasatosporales; family Streptomycetaceae; genus Streptomyces; species Streptomyces sp. NPDC001027. The sequence continues at coordinate 37,582 of NZ_JBEPBI010000059.1, read as the reverse complement.
CGCGGTGTGATCGGTCGGGTTCTCGACGGCCAGGGTCGCGCCCGGATTGACGATCAGCGTGTCGCCGGCGGTGATCCGCTCGGTGTGGCCGTCGAGGGTGACGAGCAGCTCGCCGACGAGCAGATGGAAGATCTCCTCCCGGTTGACGGTGTGCGCGGGCGCCTTCGTGCCCGCCGGGATCTCGCCCCGCCAGGCGCAGAGCTCCTTGCTCCCGGTGAGCGGGGTGGCGTACGAGACGAAGCGTGCGCCGTGGATCTCGTGGGTGACGGCCTCGGACGAACGGACGACAGGCATGCGGACTCCCCGAATGGTCGAAGCAGGATGATCAGGAACAGGATGGTCAAGAAGCTTGACTAAGTACCCCAATGGTCAACCTGCTTGACCATCCTGTCAAGGGTGTTTCATTGCAGACGTGCAGAACTCCGAAGCTCTCGCCCTGTCCGCCGCCCTGCTCGCCGCCGCCGGTGAGCTGACCCGGCGCATCAACGACGGCGTCGTCGCCCGCGGCTTCGAGGGGCGGCCCTCCTACGGCTTCGCCTTCACCCGGCTGGCCCCGGACGGCGCGACGGTCTCCGAGCTCGGCGTCCATCTCGGGGTCACCAAGCAGGCCGCGAGCCAGCTCGTCGACGAGCTGGTGCGCAAGGGGTACGTCGAGCGCGGGCCGCACCCCGTGGACGCGCGCGCCCGGCTGATCGTCCTCACCGAACGCGGCTGGGAGTGCACCCGGGCGGCGGAGGAGGCGGCGGCCGAGGCGGTGCGGGCCTGGGCGGACGTGCTCGGCGAGGGCGAAGTGCGCGTGCTGTACGACCGTTTGGCGCGCATCGCCCCCTACGGCCCGATCAGGCCGGTCTGGTGACGGAAGGTCGGCGCCCCGAGCCGCCGCCGACTACCACTGGAAGTTTTTACTGACGCGTAACTTCCCACTTCTGCTACTCGTCCGTAACTTGACAAGTGAACAGCATCCCGTGATCCGGATCACAGGGCGTACGGCCCTCGCACTCCCCTTGAGCCGCAAGGAGATCACCCGATGCTGCCCTGGAACCGCGTGCTCAGACCACTCGCCGCCCTGCTGCTGGCCGCCGCGGCCGCCACCCTCCCCACCGCCGCCGCACACGCCTCGACCGCCGCGGACGACTCGACCGCCGCCCCCACGAGCGGCTGGAACGACTACCGCTGCAAGCCCTCCGCCGCCCACCCCCACCCCGTCGTCCTCGTGCACGGCACACTCGGCAACTCCATCGACAACTGGCTGGCCCTGGCCCCCTACCTGACGGCCCGCGGCTACTGCGTCTTCTCCGTCGACTACGGCCAACTGCCCGGCGTCCCGCTCTTCCACGGCCTCGGCCCCATCGACGAGTCGGCCGGCCAGCTCTCCGTATTCGTCGACAAGGTGCTCGCCGCGACCGGCGCCGCCGAGGTCGACCTCGTCGGCCACTCCCAGGGCGGCATGATGCCGCGCTACTACCTGAAGTTCCTCGGCGGAGCCGCCAAGGTCGACGCGCTGGTCGGGCTCGCCCCCGACAACCACGGCACCACGCTCAGCGGACTCACCCGTCTGCTGCCCTACTTCCCCGGGGCCGAGGACCTGCTCTCGGCCGCCACCCCCGGCCTCGCCGACCAGATCGTCGGGTCGGACTTCCTCACCGAGCTCAACAAGGGCGGAGACACCGTCCCCGGCGTCCGCTACACCGTCATCGCCACCCGGTACGACGAGGTCGCCACACCGTGGCGCACCCAGTTCCTCAGCGGATCGAACGTGCGCAACGTCCTGCTCCAGGACCTGTGCCCGCTGGACCTCTCCGAGCACCTGGCGATCGGGCTGCTCGACCGGATCGCCTTCCACGAGGTGGCCAACGCGCTCGACCCCGCCCACGCCACCCCCACCACCTGCGCGTCCGTCCTGAGCTGACGCGCAGGCCGCGTTCGCCGGGGCCTGTCCGGCCTGAGCCGCCGGTCAGGCCCCGGAGTCCATGTCGTCCCGCGTCTCAGCGACCGTGCCGCCCGGCGGACGCCGCCCGTCGGCGCACCGACGCGAACAGCAGGGCCGCGCCCAGCGCCAGGACGGCCGCGCCGCCCACCGCGAGATACGAGGCGCCGCCGTCACCGCCGGTCCGCGCGAGACGCTCCCCCGCGGCGGCACGAACACCGGCCGCCCGCGGCGCGTTCGCGGAGGCGCCCGCACCGCCGCGCGCATGCCCGGCGGCGGACGGCGTGCCGGGGGCCGTCGGGTCCCTCGTCGTGGCCGCGTCGTCGTCGCCGTGCCCGTGGTGCTCGACCGTCGACCGGCCGGCGCCGTCCTTGATCTGCTCCTCGGAGGGCGCGGAGGCGGCCGGCGCGGCGCCGTCGCCCGTCCCCGAACCCGCTCCCCGACCAGTCCCCGTCCCCGTCCCCGAATCCGAACCTGCTCCCGCCTCCCCTCCCGTTCCCGCGCCCCCTCCCGGGAACATGACGTCCGAGCAGGAGTAGAACGCCTCCGGGCTGTCCGAGCGCTGCCACACCGCGTACAGCACATGCCGGCCCGAACGCCCGGGCAGGGTCCCGGAGAAGGAGGAGAAGCCGTCCTTGGCCACCGGGTCGACCGCCGTCGCCACGGGATGCGCCAGGTCCAGGTCGGACCAGGCCAACGGGCGGGCCGGGTCGTAACCGGCCTTGGTGAGGTAGACCCGGAACGTCCCCTTGTGCGGGGCGGTCACGCGGTACCGGAACGTGCGAGGGCCGTTGTGCACGGCGGTCGCCGGCCAGTCGGCGCGGGCCAGGTCCAGGCCCTTGAACTCCTCGTTGCCCGCGCTGCACAGCCTGCCGTCCGGGATGAGCTCCTGATGGCGGCCGTTCGCGTCGCCGATCCGGATGCCGTTCCAGTCGTACAGCGCCTGGGCGCCGCCCGCCGCGACCGCCGCCCGGCAGGCGTCCGACTTCGGGCTCTCCGGCCCCTCCGCGTAGCACTGCGCGACCCGGCTGACGGGATCTCCCATCGACCCGTGCGCGGCGGCGGGCGCGGCGGACAGCGCGGCCAGGGCCGGCGCGGCCAGACCGAGAGCGACGGCGGCGACGGCCCTGCGGCGTGCGGGCATGGGGGATCTCCTCGGAACCGGAACAGACGGCGGCGCGTGGTGCACCGGAACCAAGAAACCCCGGAACGGCCGGCCGTGGGCGGCCGGCGGCGATCTTTAGGGCGGCGTTAAGGAAGCGCTGAGCCTGGGATCAGACAGGCGCCGTCTCGGACGCGGAGAGCCCGCTCGGCGACCGCCCCGCGCGCGGGGGGCCTGCCTGAGGTCGGCGGGAGTGAACGCGGCTTGAAAGGGGCGGCGTCAGCCGTCGGGCCACCAGGTGCGGGCGATGTCCTTGCGCACCTCGGGGCGGCCGGCGGGCCGTTCGTCGGCCTCGTCGCGGATCCTGCGGGATTCCGTCTTCTTCAGGGGCTTCTGCACGGTGGTGCGGCGCATGGCTGCCTCCTTCAAGGGCTACCGAGTTCCGCGTTCTCACGGAGGTAGACCCTTTCCGGGAGAGTTCCTCATCAACCCCTCGTCTGTCAGTGGCGGGTGTCACGATTCGACTGTCAGTGGCGGGTGTCACTCTGGGGCACATGAGGGAAAACAGTGACGAAGCCACCTCGCCCGATGTCGACTGGAACGCGGCGGCGGCCGCGTTCGACGAGCAGCCGGACCACGGACTGCGCGACCCCCGGGTGCGCGCGGCCTGGGCCCGGCGGCTGCACGCCTGGCTGCCACGGCGCGCCGGCGACGTGCTCGATCTCGGCTGCGGCACCGGCAGCCTCTCGCTGCTCGCGGCCGAACAGGGGCACCGCGTGACCGGCGTCGATCTGTCCCCGGCGATGATCGACCTGGCCCGCGCCAAACTCGCGGGGCGTGACGCGGTGTTCCTCCACGGTGACGCGGCGGCGCCGCCGGTCGGCGAGGAGCGCTTCGACGCGCTGCTCGTCCGGCACGTGCTGTGGGCGCTGCCCGACCCGGCCCGCGCTCTGCGGCACTGGCGCGGTCTGCTGCGCCCCGGTGGGCGGCTCGTGCTGGTCGAGGGCGTCTGGGGCGCCGTCACCCCGGTCGGCATACCGGCGGACCGGCTCACCGCGCTGCTGGCCCCGCTGACCGAGCACGCGCGCGTGGAGCGGCTGTCGCAGGACGCGCTCCTGTGGGGCGGCCCGGTGGAGGACGAGCGGTACGCGGTGGTGGCGACGGTGTGAGCCGCGTCCCGCCCGCCTCCCAGGCCTCCCGCCCGCCTCCCAGGCCTCCGGCCCCCTCCGGCCCGTCGTCGGGCCCCGGCCGAGCCGGCTTCGGCCCGCCTCTCGCCCGTCGTCGGGCCGCGGCCGAGTTGGGCTCCGGCCCGGAGACGGCTTCGACGCGCGGTGGCCGGGCTCCGGCCCCGGGTCATGCCAGCAGCGACTCCAGGCCGCCCTCGGCGCGGGCGAGCGCCTCCAGCTCGTCGAGGGCGGCGAGCGCGGCGGCCGCGGCCTGCGGGTCCCGCCGGACCAGTCCGCTCTCCTCGAACTCGTCCTCGTCCAGACGCCGCACGTCCGTGCCGTCGGCGGAGCGCCACAGGTCCAGGTCGAGGTCCTCGACGACCAGCTCCGCGCCGGACAGCACGGCCGGCCGGGCGATGTCGCAGTACCAGCCCTTCAGGGCGCCGGACGCGGCGCGGACCTCCTTCACCGAGTACCACCGGTCGCGCCAGTAGAACTCGGTGAAGACGTCGCCCGCCTCGAACCGCACGAAGCCGAAGTCGCGTACGCCGTCACCGGCCCACGGGGCGCGCACGGCGATCCGGACGCCGTCGTCGGACAGCAGCCCGGCCGGATAACGGATCTTCGTCCGACCGCCCTTGACCAGGACGACGTCCACCATGCCCGTCGGCTCAGGCGAGTTCACGGACATGCCGCACCTCCGTCGCGCGGATCTCGTACCCGAACCACCGGTTGACCGCGAGCATCGGCCCGTTGTCGGCGTCGTTGCCGGTGTGCGCCTCGGTGTACCCGGCGGCGCGTGCGCGGTGCAGGGAGTCGTTCTTGACGAGTTTGGCCAGGCCCTGGCCGCGGTGGTCGCGGACGGTGCCGGTCATGCCGGTGCTGTAGCGCCCGGCGCCGTCGGTGTGCGCCACGCTGAAGGCGACGGGACGGCCGTCGGCCACGGCGACCGAGGTCAGCTCGCGGTCCAGATGGGGGTGCTTCCAGTACTCGTCGATCCACGCCTCGTAGTCCGTGAACTCGCTGGCGATGTCCCCCGGTTCGTCGGAGCCCGCCTCCGCGTCGAGGGTGAACAGCGGCCGCGGGTCGTCCGCGAAGTCGGCCGCCGTGCGCAGCTCGACGCCGGCCGGAGGTTCCCGCAGCGGCGGCAGCTCGGCGTGCCCCAGGTCCAGCACCAGGAAGTGCGCGGAGCGGCTCGCCCGGTAGCCGTGCCGCTCGGCGAAGCCGCGATGGCCGGGCTCGTCCAGGACCCACGAGAACAGCTTGGTCGCTCCCTGCGCCGCCAGGTGCTCCTCGGCGGCGCGCACCAGCAGCGCGCCCGCGCCCCGACGGGTGCGGGCCGGGTCCACGTACACGTTGAGCCAGCCCTGCCCCGGCTCCGGACTGTCGTACGCGAGGGCGGCCTGCGCCGTGCCGACGACCTCGCCGTCCACCTCGGCGACCAGCGCGCGGTAGCGGGCGCGGGCCGGGGTCAGGGCGAGGTGGTGGCGTACGGACGCGGGGCTGAAGTACACGTACGGCAGCGCGGCGTGCCGGACGCGGACGAAGCCCTCGATGTCGGCGTCTGCACCGAGATGAAGATCGCGCACGATGACGGTCATGTGGACCCACGCTAGGAGAGGCTGCCTGCGGATGCCTCCCATTTTCCGGCGGGTACGGGACAATCGGGCCCGTGACCTTGAAGATCCACATCGATGAGAGCGCCGCGCCCTACGAGCAGGTCCGGGCGCAGATCGCCGCGCAGGCCCGGTCGGGCGAGCTGCCCGTCGGGTACCGGCTGCCGACCGTGCGGGGCCTGGCCGAGTCGCTGGGCCTCGCCGCGAACACCGTCGCCAAGGCCTACCGGGCGCTGGAGACGGACGGGGTGATCGAGACCCGGGGGCGCAACGGCACCGTGGTCGCCGCCGCGGGACCGGCGGCGGAGCGCGAGGCCGCGGCCGCCGCGCAGGCGTACGCCGAACGGGTGCTGCGGCTGGGGCTCAGCGAGGAGCAGGGGGCCGCCGCCGTCCAGGAGGCGCTGCGGGCGGCCTACCGGGCGTGATCACCGGTGCGCGGCGAGCCCGCGCGGGGTGCGCGTCACCGTCAGCCCCGCCCGTGCCGCCGTCCGGCCGAACACGGCCGCGTCCGCCACCGCGGCGCCGCCGGGATCGTTGTTGAAGTACGCGTAGACGTCGGCGCCGTCCGGCCAGGTCGTCGCGATGCGGTCCAGCCAGCTCTCCAGGGCCCGGCGGCCGTAGTGCGGCCAGGGGCGGGCGCGTCCCTGGTGGAAGCGGACGTACCCCCAGTCGGCGGTCCGCCACAACGGGGTCACCGGGCGGGATCGGTCGTCGGCCCAGCACAGGGTCGCGCCCCGGGACCGCAGGACCTCCCGCACCTGCGGCGTCCACCACGACGCGTGGCGTGGCTCGACCGCCACCCGGGCCGCCGACGGGAAGCAGGCCAGACAGGCGTCCAGCAGAGCGGGATCGGCCCGCAGGGTCGGCGGCAGCTGGAGGAGGACCGGGCCGAGGCGGCCGCCGAGGCCCGCCGCGTGGGTCATCAGCCGGCGCACCGGCTCCTCGGGGTCCTTCAGACGCTTGACGTGGGTGAGGTAGCGGCTCGCCTTCACCGCGACCGTGAAGTCCGGCGGGACGCGCTCCGCCCAGGACGCGAAGGTCTCCCGGGCGGGGAGGCGGTAGAAGGCGTTGTTGACCTCCACGGTGGCGAAGTGTGCGGCGTACTCCTCCAGCCACCGCCGTACGGGCACGTCGGCCGGGTACAGGACGTCCTTCCAGTCCTTGTACTGCCAGCCCGACGTGCCGACGTGCAGCGTCATGCCTCCATCAAACACCCGGGGCCTGCCGGGGGCCGCGCGCGGGCGGCCGGGCGCGGGCGGCCCAAGGCAGGCCCCGGACGCTCAGAGGTACAGTCCCGCGTCCGCCACCCCGCGCGGCTCCGGCAGGGCGGTGGGGGAGATGCCGCGGCGGAGCGCGTACAGCTCCGCGAGCGTCGCGCCCTCGCGTCCCACCCCCTCCTCCGTGCCCAGCCAGTCCACGGCCTCCCGGCGGGTCAGCGGACCCACCTCGATCCGGGCCAGACAGCGGCCGGGGCGGACCACGGCCGGATGGAGCCGCTCCAGGTCCTCGTTGGTGGTGACGCCGACCAGGACGTTGCGGCCCTGGCCGAGCAGGCCGTCGGTCAGGTTCAGCAGTCGGGACAGCGCCTGGCCCGCCGTGTGCTTGGCCTCGCCGCGGATCAGTTCGTCGCAGTCCTCCAGGAGCAGCAGCCGCCAGCGGCTCTTGCCGGCGCCGTCCTCCTCGCCGATCGCGATGTCCATCAGATAGCCGACGTCCGAGAACAGCCGCTCGGGGTCCAGCACGCAGTCCACCTGGCACCACTCGCGCCAGGACCGGGCCAGGGTGCGCAGCGCGGACGTCTTCCCGGTGCCGGGCGGGCCGTGCAGCAGGAGCAGCCGGCCCGCGATGCTCTCCGGGGTCGTCCCCATCAGACGGTCCATCGCCTCGGCGACGGGGGCGGTGTAGTTGGGGCGCACCTCGTCCCAGGTGCCCGCGGAGATCTGGCGGGTGGTGCGGTGCGGGCCGCGCCGCGGGGAGACGTACCAGAAGCCCATGGTCACGTTCTCCGGCTGGGGCTCGGGTTCGTCCGCCGCTCCGTCCGTGGCCTCGTCGAGCACCTGCGCGGCCAGTTCGGCGGTGGTCGCGGTGACGGTGACGTCGGCGCCGCGGTTCCAGCGGGAGATCAGCAGCGTCCAGCCGTCCCCCTCGGCGAGGGTCGCGCTGCGGTCCTCGTCACGGGCCACGCGCAGCACACGGGCCTGCGGCGGCAGCAGGGTCGCGCCGGAGCGCACGCGGTCGATGTTCGCCGCGTGCGAGTACGGCTGCTCGCCCGTCGCGAAGCGGCCGAGGAACAGCGCGTCGACGACGTCGGACGGGGAGTCGGAGTCGTCGACGGTGAGCCGGATCGGCAGTGCGTCGTGTGGGAGTGCGGACATGCCGCCATGATCCGGCACGAGGCCCCCCGGTGCACCCGGTTTCCGGCGTGCGCGCGGTGTGTCGGCCGTGTCGCATTCACCTGTTCGATCCGCCCCGCCCCGGGCGACCCGGACGCCCCGAACGTCCCTGGCTGCACGGTGGCCGAGCGCGAACGGCCGCGCTCCGGCGGCCTCTGACGGTCCGTCCGGACGGCCGTTACAGAACGGCGCACTCCGTCGGCGGCAAAGTTGGCATGGACACTTCCCGTCAACACGCGTAGTTGCTACGACAGTCATGGCAGAGATCCTGCTAAAGGGAGGTTCCATGAGACGTTCCCGACTTGTCGTATTCGTCAGCTCAGTCCTCCTCGCCGCCGGCGTCGCCCTCACCGGTGCGGTCCCCGCGCAGGCATCCCAACTCGCCGCCGGCGGCGGCTATGCAGCGCTCGGCGACTCCTACTCCTCCGGCGTCGGAGCGGGCAGCTACATCAGCTCCAGCGGCAGCTGCAAGCGCAGCACCAAGGCGTACCCCTACCTCTGGAACGCCGCCCACGCCCCGTCCTCGTTCACCTTCGCGGCGTGCTCAGGCGCTCGTACGGGTGATGTTCTGGCCGGCCAGCTCGGCGGCCTGAACGCCTCCACCGGCCTGGTGACCGTCACCATCGGCGGCAACGACGCGGGCTTCGCCGACGTCATGACGACCTGCGTCACCAGCTCCGACAGCACCTGTCTGTCCCGCATCAACACCGCCCGGGCGTACGTCGACTCGACGCTCCCCGGCAAACTCGACACCGTCTACTCCTCGATCCGCGACAGGGCCCCGAACGCGCGCGTCGTCGTCATCGGCTACCCGCGCTTCTACCGCCTCGGCACGGTCTGCCTGGGGCTGTCCGAGACGAAGCGCTCCGCCATCAACGGCGCGGCCGACTACCTGGACGCCGCCACCGCCCGGCGCGCCGCCGCACACGGCTTCGTCTTCGGCGACGTCCGCACCTCGTTCGGCGGCCACGAGATCTGCTCCGGCAGCTCCTGGCTGCACAGCCTCAACCTGCTCGACATCGGCGAGTCCTACCACCCGACCGCGTCCGGTCAGTCGGGCGGCTATCTGCCGGTTCTGAACAGCGCGGCCTGATCCGCGCCGGGCCTGACCCACCGCGCCGGTGGTCAGGCCCGGTTCACTCCGACGGCGAGGGGGAGGGGGAGGCCTCGCCCGACGGGGACTCCTGCGTCTCGCAGGTGACCGAGAACGGCACCGAGCCGGACGTCTTCTTCACCGGATCCCGCACTTCCACGGCGATCGCGTTCTCGTACGTCCCGGTCTCCGCGTACGTCGACAGGATCACCTTGTCCTGCTTGGACTTCCCGCCGCCCGACGGGAACTCGAGCGTCTTCCAGGTCTGTCCGGACAGTTCGCCGTCCTTCGACACCCAGCGGTACGACACCGTCGCGGGCAGCTGCCCCACGGTGATCGTCGCGGTGAACGCGGGCGCCTCGGAGTCCGACGGCGGGCAGGCGCCTGAGTACTCCGTGTGCGCGCCGGTCACGGTGACCGAGACGGTCTGCTCGGGCGCCTCGGAGCTGGCGCTCGGGCTCGGGCTCGGACTGGGCGACTCGGCCTCCGCGCTGGTCTCCGACTGCGTCGCCGGCGAACTCGCGACCCCCGAGGCGCTGTCGGTGACCCCGCCGGACCGGCCCTTGTCGCCGTCGTCGTGGTTCAGCAGCCCGTAGGTCAGCCCCGCCACCGCCAGCGCGACCGCGATCACGCCCGCGACGAGGACCGTGCCGGTCCGCCGGCCGCGCTCCCGCTCGCCGGCGCCCGTCGACGAGGTGTCCGGCGGCGGCGTCGACCAGGGCTGGTGCGGGGTCGCGGCGGTCGACGCATGTCCCGCCGGTGCGCCGCGGGGCGCGGGCGTCGGCGGGAACGCCGTGTACGGCGCCGTACGGGCCGTGTCCGTGCGGAAGTCGCCTCCCCCGGAGGGAGCGCCCCCGGCGGCGACGAGCCGCAGATCCTGCTCGGCCCGGTCGGCGGGCAGCCGCTCGGCCGGATCCTTGCGCAGCAGCCCCTCGATCACCGGCGCCAGCGGACCGGCGCGGCGCGGCGGCGGCAGCTCCTCGTCCACGATCGCGCGCAGGGTGCTCAGCGGAGTGTCGTGGCGGAAGGGGGAGTTGCCCTCCACCGCCGCGTACAGCAGCACGCCGAGCGACCACAGGTCCGACTCGGGTCCCGGCGTGCGCCCCAGCGCCCGCTCCGGCGCGAGGAACTCGGGGGATCCGATGACCTCGCCGGTCATCGTCAGCGCGGAGGTGCCCTCGACGGTGGCGATGCCGAAGTCGGTGAGCACCACCCGGCCGTCGTTCGACATCAGCACGTTCGCCGGCTTCACGTCCCGGTGCAGGACCCCGGCCTCGTGGGCGGCCCGCAGCGCGGCCAGCACCTCGGCCCCGATGTGCGCGGCCCGGGCCGGCTCGACCGGCCCCTCCGCGTCCAGCATGTCGGCCAGGGAGATGCCGTGCACGATCTCCATGACGATCCACGGCCGTCCGTCCTGGCTGGCCACGTCGTACACCGTCACGACGTTCCGGTTCGCGACCCGGGCAGCGGCCCAGGCCTCGCGCTCCAGCCGGGCGTACAGCCGCTCGACGTCCGAGGCCGCCAGCCCGTGCGGGGCCCGGACCTCCTTGACGGCGACCTCGCGGTGCAGCACCTCGTCCCGGGCCCGCCACACCGTGCCCATGCCGCCCTCGCCGAGCGGCGTCAGCAGCCGGTACCGGCCCGCGATCAGACGTTCACTGCCCGGTTCTTCGGTCACCGCGCCCCCATTTCGCTCTTCGCATCCGGGCGAAAGCCTCCGCAACCCCACAAACGTAGCTCAGCCGAGTACGGATGCGGCCCCCTTGAGCACCAGTCCGGCGCCCAGGGCCACCACGAGGAACGCGGACCACAGGGGCATGTTGCGGCGGACGAGGGTCACGGCCGGGTGGCTCGTCCAGCGCGGCTGCCGCTCCAGCAGGCGGGTCGCCCCGGCGCCCAGCCGGACGACGGCGAATCCGGCGGCGGTCAGGGTCAGCGCGAGCCCGACGCCGTACGCGACGACGAGCAGCAGCCCGAACCAGGCGTGGCCGAGCGCGGCCGCGCCGACCAGCACGACCACGGCGGACGGACTGGGCACCATGCCTCCGGCGAACCCGAGCAGGAGCGTCCCGCGGAGGGTGGGGGCCACGGCGTGGGTGTGGGTGCGACCGCCGTGGGAGTGCGTGAGGCCCCCGTGGGAGTGCGTGTGACCGCCGTGGCTGTGGGCGTGGCCCTCGTGGGTGTGCGGTCGGCTGTGATCGTGGTGGTGGTGGTCGTGGTCGTGCGGCCGGGCCGGGGCGTCGTCGTGGCTGTGCTCGTGTTCCTGCGCGTGGCCGCGGTCGGCGTCGGGATGGGCATGGGTGTGCGGGGTGGTGGCCCCGACGAGGGCGAGTTGACGCCCGGGGGTCTTCGCGGGCTCGTGCGAGTGCGAGTGCGAGTGCGGGTGGTCGTGACCGTGACCGTCCCCGTGGTCGTGGCCGTCGCCGTGGGGATGCGGATGCGGGTGGTCGTGGTCATGGTCGTGCGGGGCGCCCGGGCGGCGGCCCCGCCAGGCGCGGCGGGCCAGCGTCGCGCCGGCGAAGAGCACCAGCGCCCCGCTCGCCAGCCCCAGCCAGGCGATCACCGACGGCGCCGCGGCCGACCCGGCGGTGACGAGCAGGCCGAGCGCGACGACGCCCAGGGTGTGCGTGACGGTGACCGAGGCGGCGAGCGGGAGGACGTCCTTCATCCGGGCCTTGCCGCCCCGCGCGGCCGCCGTCGCCGCCATGATGGTCTTGCCGTGACCGGGCGCGACGGCGTGCATCGCGCCGAGGACGACGGCGATCACCAGGGCCAGCGCGCCGAAGCCGACGGTGAGGTCCTGCCGGGCGACCAGGTCGTCCAGCGCCCGGGTCCAGCGGTCGGCGCCCCGGGGCAGCACGGACGCGGCCGGGGCGTCCCGGCCCTCCTCGACGAGAGCCGCGCCGCCGGGCCGCACCGTCACCGACGCGGTCGAGGTGTCCGCCGGAGAGGACAGCAACTCCTTGGGATACGTGGTCAGTTCGTGTGAGATCGACTTCTTCGGCACGTCGGAGTCGGTGAGCGTCATCCGGTCGCCGCGCGCGGTGATCTCCCGCCACCCCGGTCCGGAGGAGGCGCCCTCGCTGTGGAAGGCGACGGCGACGGTCTTCTCCTCGGGCAGCGGCGCCGTCAGCCGGCACTCGACGCGGAGCGTGTTCAGCCCCGCCTGACCGGGCCGTACGACCGCCTTGCTCGCGCCCGCGGTGAGCGTCACGGCCCGGCCCTCGACGGTGAGCCTGCTGCCGTCGGCGGCGGCGCCGCAGCGCTCCCGGGCCCAGGCGTCCATCCCCAGCCGCTCGATGTCGGGCTTGGCCTGGGTCGCCGGGATCTCGGCGAGGTCCTCGACGTGGTCGACGCGCAGCTGCCCGGGGGCGGCGACGAGCCCGTCGTAGCGGTTGACGGTGAAGTTGCCGAGGGGGTGCGCGCTCGCGGCGGCGGAAGGAACCAGCACGAGCGCGCACCCGGCCGTGAACACGGCCGCGCAGGAGGCGAACAGACGACGTGAGATCACTTGGTCGCCTCCAGCGACTTGAGCGCCGTACGGGCCTCGCGGGCGCCCAGTACGGAGAAGCCGGGGTTCAGCTTCAGGGCGGCGGAGAGGTGGGTACGGGCGTCCTGCGGGTGGCCGGTCGCCTTCTCGATCACACCGAGGTGGTAGAGGAAGGACGCGTTGCGGTAACCGGTGGCCGTGGCCTGCCGGGCGTAGGGAAGGGCCTCGGCGTCCTTGCCGTTGACGTGCAGCGCCCAGGCGAGGGCGTCCGCGGTGTGCACGGTGTGCCGGCGGGACCAGTCGTCGCGGGCCGCCCGCAGGGCCGTGGCCCGGTCGCCGTGGTCGGCGGCGGCGAGCGCGGTGTCGAGGTCGGCGTTGACGCCGTTGGCGCGGGCGATGGCGGTCCAGGCGTCGACCAGGGCGTACTGGTCGGCGGCCTTCGCCGCGTCCCCCGTCCCGCCGCGGGCCTCGTACAGCTCGCCGAGTTCGACCAGCGGGCCGGGCAGCGGGTAGCGGGCGACGATCAGCTCCAGTCCCTTGACGGCTTCCGCCTGCCGTCCGCTCGCCGCCTGGGCGCGGGCGCGGCCCTCCAGCGCGGGGAGGTAGTTCTCGTCGGCCGCGAGGGCGCGGGCGTAGTGGGTGAGCGCGGTGGCGTAGTCGCCCTGGTTCCAGGCCAGTTGGCCGAGCTGGGCGGCGACGTAGGCGATGTCGCCGGGCGAGCTGGACGCGGCCAGCGCCCGCTCCAGGACCCGGCGGGCGGTGGTGACGTCGCCGCGCAGCTCGTGGACGTAGGCGTAGCGGGTGAACACCGGTACCCCGGGCCGCCGTTGGTCGGCCGTACGGGCCGCGGCGTCGGCGTCGGCATAGCGGCCGAGCTCGACCAGGGCGTCGATCCGGGAGCTCAGGGCGCGTTCGTTGTAGGGGTTCTGCTTCAGCGTCCGGTCGGCGAAGGACAGGGCGCCGGCGAAGTCGTGGCGCGCGGCGGCGAGGGCCGCCCGGCCGGCCAGGGCCTGGTCGTTGTCCGCGCGCAGGGCCAGGGAGCGCTTGAGGGCCTGCTCGGCCTGCGGGTAGCGGGAGGGGTCGCCCTTGGTGCGGGCCTGTTCGACGTAGGCGAGCCCGAGGGTGGCCCAGCCGCCGAAGTCGCGGGGCTGAGTGCGCAGATGCGTCTGAAGGGCGGTGATGCTCGCGTCGAGGTCGCCGCCGGCGAGCAGCCCGGGGGAGACCGCCGCGGCCGCCGCCACGGGCAGCCCACGCTGTTCGTGCACCGCCCCGAGCGCGACCGCCCCGGCGGTGAGCGCGACGGCCAGCATGGCGGCGCACGCCCCGAGGTGCACGGCCCGCCAGCGACGGCCCGCCGCGCCCACCCGCCGCACGGCGGCGACCCGCTCGTCACCGCCTTCCGCCACCGGCTCCGCCGGCCGGGCGGGCTCGTCGGACTCACGGGCTCCGGTCTCCGGCTCGGCGGGCCGGGCGGGTTCGTCGGACGGACGGGCTTCGGTCGTCGACTCCGCCGACTGGGCGGGCTCGTCCGACGTGTGGGCCTCGGCGGGGCCGGCGGCGTCGCGCGCCTCGGCTTCCGCTTCGGTCGCCGAGCCGGTGGCGCCGGTCCCGGGAGCGTCGTCCCCGCTCGTGGCGTGCCGGGTCTCCGGCTCCGACGCCGGCCGGCCCGTGGCGGGCTCCGGTCGCCGTGCCTGAGGCGCCGGCCGGCCGGCATCCGGTCGCCCGGGCTGCTCGCGCTCGCCGTCGTTCGTCCGCGGGGACATGCCCTCTCCTAGGTCAGCTGGATGGTTCGGTCTGCCGGTGTGGGGGGTGGCGCGGCCCGCGCCGTGGGGGATGAGTTACGCGGGCCGCGCCAGTCGGTGGGGCAGGACCGGGGAGCGCAGGTTTCTCCCCGGTCCGCTGAGGGAGGGCCTAGTAGGCCCTGCGCCGCCCGCGCCACCACATCAGGCCGCCTCCGATGAGGAGGATGCCCGCCGCGCCGGCGCCCGCGGAGGAGGCGATGAGCGCGGTGTTGCTGTCCGAGCCCGTCAGGGCGTCGCCGAGCTGGCTGCGGACGTCGGCGCCGCTCTTGGCGGTCGCGCCGCGCGAGCCCTCGGTCGGCAGGGCCACGTACGGGAAGGACTTCTCGAAGCTCTTGTCGTTCTTGTCGACGGCGTCGCCGAGGTCGTTCTTGGAGCCGACCAGCTCACCCTCGACGACCTGCAGGGAGGCGTCGATGACGTCGTCGGTGAGGCGACGGCCGTTCGGGAAGCCCGCGTTGTCGCCGTCCAGGACGCCGAGCCGCTTGGGGCTGGCGGTCGGCTTGATGGAGGTGTTGAGGCGCAGCTCCTCCGACGGCGTCACGTAGGGCGGCTGGTTGAGGCCCTTGACGCCCTTCAGGAACACGTCGACGAGGTCGTTGCGCGGCTCGGCCGGCGCCTTGATCTTGTAGATCGCCTCGATGAGCTTGGGCAGCTCGGGGTTGGTGACGTTCTTCAGGAACTGGCCGTCGTCCTTCGGCTGGGACGCGTTGAAGCGGTCCTTGTCCTTGATCGGGTTGACGACCTCGTTGACCAGCGGGTTGCCCAGGCGGGAGACCTGCGAGTAGTAGCCCTGGGCGTTCTCGCGCTGGGTGGTCGACCAGACGCCCACGATCGGCTGGTGCTTCGCCTCGGTGATCATGTCGCTCGGGACCTGCAGCGCGATCGAGTTGACGTTGTAGCCCTTGAGCGTGTCGTTGCCGACCTCGGAGAGGTTGCCGCCGTACAGCAGGTCGAAGACGCGCAGGTCCAGGAAGAACGGGTCGTCGGCCTGGCCGGCGAAGGTCTTGGCGCCGTTGGGCAGCTTGTAGATCGCCTGGTCGCGCAACTTCTTGTAGTTGGGCATCGACGCCTTGCCGACGTTGGACGGGGCCACCGGCACATCGTCCGCGATCTTCGTCCGGTGCTGGACCTTCCCCTTCTTGAGCTTGATCAGCTCGAGGTCGTACGTCTGCGTGACGTTCAGGTCGGGGTCGTACAGACTGTCGACGACGCCGGTGTTGTAGAGGAACGTCTTCCTGTTCTTCGTGTTCGTCTTGAACGTGTAACGGAAGGTCAGGTCCTCCTTCGCGTCACCGTTGTTGTCGATGTGCAGGTCGTACTGGGCGTCCTCGGCGAACGGGAAGAAGTTCGGGCCGCCCGCGGGTTCCTCGAACGGGATCCAGTTCGCGACGATGGTCGTCGTGTCCGGGTGGTCCGGGCTGACGAACGCGTACACGTCCGTGTTGTCGTACTGGGGAGTGCCCGAGATGAGAGGAGCCTCACGGTGGCTGGAGGCGTAGGCGGCCCCCGGTGCCAGCGTGGCGGCGCCGGCGGCTGCCAGCCCCCCGGCGGCCAACGCACCGCATATGAGGGTCGCGACGCTCCTGCGTCCGTTGCCGCTCCTGGAGATAGCTGTCATGCCGTCCGTCCTCTGTGCCAAGTTGCCTGACGGACAGTGATACGGACCGGAGGGGGTGTTCGGATTGGTCGAAACCCAAAAACTTTTTATTTCCTGCTCACCCGCGTTTTCGGCCCTCCCGTCCGTACCCCCTCGACGGAGGTGTGTGCGTTGCGGATGCCGGGTGTGACGGGGCGGCCAGGATGTGGGGGCCGCAGGAAGGGGGACGGCATGGAGGCGGACGAGCTTCTGGTGCTCGTGGCGGGAGGCGACCAGAAGGCCTTCGAACAGCTCTACGGGCTGGTGTCCGGGCCGGTGTTCGGGCTCGTCCGGCGGGTCGTGCGGGACCCCGCGCAGTCGGAGGAGGTCGCGCAGGAGGTCCTTCTGGAGGCCTGGCGCTCCGCCGGCCGCTTCGACCCGAGCCGTGGCAGCGCCCTCTCCTGGATCCTCACCCTCGCGCACCGCCGCGCCGTCGACCGGGTGCGCAGCGCCCGTGCCGCCGTGGACCGCGAGCAGCGTGAGGGGCGCCGCTACCACGACCCCGCCTTCGACCAGGTGACGGAGGAGGTCGAGGCCGGACTGGAACGCGAGTGGGTGCGTCGCTGCCTCGACCGCCTGACGGCTCTGCAGCGGCAGTCCGTCACCCTCGCCTACTACGACGGCTACACGTACCGTGAGGTGGCCGACCGGCTGTCGTTGCCGCTGGGCACGGTCAAGACACGGATGCGCGACGGACTCACGCGGATGCGCGACTGCCTGGGAGGCGCCGTATGAGCATCCTCGGGATCTTCCGGCGGGAGGATCTTCACTCGCTGGCCGCCCCCTACGCGCTCGACGCACTCGAAGGGGACGAGCGGCGCCGCTTCGACAAGCATCTGAAGTCCTGTGAACGCTGCTCGGCCGAGGTGCGGGCGCTGACCGAGGACGCGGTGCGGCTCGCCTGGTCGACCGCCGCCCCGCCGCCCGCCGCCCTGCGCGACCGGGTGCTCGCCGCGGTGCAGAGAACCCCGCAGGAGTCCTCGCGCGCCCCGGTCCGCGAGCACGCCCCCCAACTGCCCCCGCACGTCTGGGGCACACAGCCTCCGCCCAAACGCTTCCGAGCGCCCCGCGCGCGCCGCCCGCTGTTCGTGCCGTTCGCGACGGCCACCGCCGCCGCGGCCCTCGTCGTCGCCTCGCTGTTCGCCGTCCAGGCCGACCGGACCCGGGACGAGCTGAACGCCGAGCGCGCCCAGGCGCGTGAGATCGCCCACGTTCTCGCAGCTCCCGACGCCCGGGCGAGCAGCGGACGGGACGCCCGGGGCCGCAGTATCGGAGTGATCGCTTCCGCCGCGGACGGCGAGGCCATCGTGACCTTGAGCGGATACGGCGCTCTTCCGGCCGGGCAGGTGCATCAGCTGTGGCTCATGCGCCCCGGCGCGCAACCGCACTCCCTGGGGCTCTTCGCCGCCGACACGCCCTTGGTCGCCACCGGTCTCGACAAGGCCGCGACGTCACTCGCTGTGACCGTCGAGCCCGACGGAGGCTCGCCGCAGCCCACTACACAGCCGGTTGTCCAACTCACCCTGAAATCGGTCGGATTCGGAGAGTGATCGCGGAGGAGTCGTCAACCCCCTTACGGGGAAGGTGAATCCTGTGAGCTCGATACATGTGTGCCTCGACGGGGCGATAGGGTTACCCTGCCCGGGCCGGGTGGACTCGTACGGGTGGGGAGTGACATGGAACAGATAACGATGCACAGCAGGGCGAGGGTCCCCGCGATCACCTGCGGGAGCAGCGCGACCAGTTCGCGGCTGGACCGACATCTCTCGGTACTGGCGGGTCCCGCCATTCCGCAGCGCGAGACGCTCGAGGCGACCTCGCTCATGCGGGAACTGACGGCCCGTGAGCCCGTCCGGGACGCCGGCTCGAGGACGGTGCGGGCACGGGTGAGCCGCGTCTCGCTCTTCGCCCCCCTGCGTCGCCTGCGCCGCTCGCTCTTCGGCGGGCACAGGCACTGACCGTCCGGCCCGCCCGCCCCTGCTGAGTCCCGCGCTCAGGCGGTCACACCGTCCCGGCGCAGCACTGCGATCTCCTCGTCCGTCATCCCCACGGCACGCAGCACTGCTTCGGTGTGCTCCCCGAGCGCGGGCACGTCCCCCATCTGCGCCCCCGTCCCGCCCGGCAGTGTGATCGGGGGCAGCAGCGCCCGCAGCGGCCCGACCGGCGTCCCCACCTCCCGCCACCGTCCGCGAGCCGCCAGCTGCGGATGCTCCGCGACCTCGGTCAGATCCCGCAGACGTGCGCAGGCGATGCCCGCGCCCTCCAGCCGCGCCACCGCCTCGTCGGCGCCCAGCGCACCGAGCGCCTCCGCCACCAGCGCGTCGGTGTCCAACCGGTGCGCCACCCGTGCCGCGTTCGTCGCGTACGTCGGGTCCGTGCCCAACTCGGGTCGGCCGAGCACCTGTTCGGCCAGCCGCCGCCACTCCCGGTCGTTCTGCACCGACAGCAGCACCCGTCCGCCGTCCGCCGTCGGGTAGGCGTCATAGGGCGCGATCACCGCGTGCGCGAGACCGGTGCGCCGCGGCGGGACGCCCCCGTGCATCGTGTGGTGGAGCGGATGCCCCATCCACTCCGCCAGCGACTCCAGCATCGACACCTCCACCGGGCCGCCCCGCCCGGTCGTGCCCCGCCGCACCAGCGCGGCCAGCACACCCGAGAAGGCGTACATGCCCGCCGCGATGTCCGCCGCCGGGATGCCCGCCTTGACCGGCTGCCCGGGCGTCCCGGTCACCGACACCAGTCCCGCCTCGCACTGCACGAGCATGTCGTAGGCCCGTTTGTCCGCGTAGGGGCCGCCGGCGCCGTACCCGGAGACGTCGACCGCGACCAGGCGCGGGTGCGCCGCGCACAGGGTGGCCGCGTCCAGGCCCAGCCGGGCCGCGGCCCCCTGGGCGAGGTTCTGCACGAACACGTCCGCGCCGGCGATCAGGCGGCGCACCACGTCCAGACCGCGCGGATCCTTCAGGTCCAGCGCGATCGACTCCTTGCCGCGGTTGCACCACACGAAGTGCGAGGCGAGTCCGCCGGCGGCCGTGTCGTAGCCGCGCGCGAAGTCCCCGCCGTCGATCCGCTCGACCTTGATCACCCGAGCGCCGAGATCGGCGAGCTGCCGGGTGGCGAAGGGCGCCGCGACGGCCTGCTCGACGGCGACGACGACGAGGCCCTCCAGAGGCAGCGGCTCGGGACGAGGCAGGCACTCCGGCTCGCGCTCGGACTCGGACTTCGGCTCGGAGTCCGGCTCGGACTCGGGGTGGCGCTGAGGTCGAGGCTGCAGATGGGGCGGCTGGTCCATGGGGTGGATCATGACGTCCGGCCGCCCGGTCTGTCATGCGGGCGCCCTGTCCGGCCGGGCGCCGCGATCCGGTGGGACCTTCCGGTCACGCCCTAGAGCAGGGCGAACTGGCCCTCCGGGCCCTCCTCGTGGTGGTCGAGGACCGTCGCCGGGTGACGTGCCGCGTCCGGGACGGGCAGGACGCCCGCCGCGCGCAGCTCCGCCGCCGTGACCGTGTCCGGGTCGGCCGAGGCCAGCTCGGCCTGCCGCGCGCCCACTTCCGCGAGCAGCGCCAGCACCGTGATCAGCTCCAGGAGCTCGGAGGTCCACGTCTGCTGCCAGGCCGCCGGGCGGATCGCGGCCAGCGTGCCCGGCTCGGCGTCCTGGGCCGTCCGCGCGGCGAACCACCGCTCCAGGACCCGGACGCCGGGCTCCGACTCGGCGTCCCACGCCTCGGGCGGGACGGGCGAGACCCGGCCCTCGTCCAGCCGGAGGGTCTCCTCGTCGCGGTCGTAGCGCAGGGTGAGCGGGCGGGCCGGGATCGGGGCGCGGACGTAGGGCCGGCGGCCGCCGGGGAGTTTGGGCCGCTCGCCCTGCCGGCTCAGCAGCCGCAGCGCGCGCCGGCCCGCCTCGACGCCGTGCGCCCACAGCTCCCGGTCCCGGGCGAGCGGCACGGTGAGATCGGGGCGGACGGCGGTGAGGGTCCACGCCAGGAAGTCCACCGGATCGGGGGAGTGGCCCAGCCGCCGCAGCAGATCGGGCAGGCCGGGCGCCAGGTTCGGCTCCGCGCCGCCCGGCCGCCGGTACAGCGGCCGGATCCGGCCCGGCCGCAGCAGGGGCAGCACGGAGGTCGCCAGCAGGGGCCGCGTCGCCGTCTGCGGCGTCTCCACCACGAACACCTGCGCCTCGTCGGCGACCCGCCACAGCTCCGGGCGCGCGCCGTCCAGGAGACGGTGGTCGGGGATGAGCCACTGCTCGTCGAAGGGGGCCGCCAGCACCCGTACGGGCTCGGGGCAGGGGCCGACGGCGCGGGCCAGCCGTTCGGTGCCGCCCGACCGGCCGGGCAGCTGTCCGACCGCCGTGTGCAGGGTGCGCGAGCGCGTCGGCTCGAACAGGGCCTCGCGGTCGGGGCCCTCGGCCTTCAGCAGGGCGTCCCAGCGGGCCCTGAGGCACGCCGGGTCGGGCGATGTCGGCCACCCCCGGCCGAGCCGCGGCGGTGCGACGGACCACGGCATGAGGTCCGCCAGCGGCGGAGCGTCGTCGGGCGTCACGCTGGGCATGGTACGACGGCCCGGCCGCGCCGCGGTCACGTCGCGTCGAGGGTGACCGTGAAGGAGAAGCGGTCGCCGCGGTAGTGGATGACGGCCGCGTCCAGGGCCCGGCCGTCGGTGTCGTAGGTGACGCCCGTGTAGTGCAGGATCGGGCTCAGCAGCGGGACCCGGAGCAGCTGCGCGGTCTCCGGGTCCGCGAGCCGCGCCTCGACCGTGTCGGTGATGCGTCCGATGTCCACGCCGACGACGTCCCGCAGCACCTTCGTCATCGGCCAGCGGACCAGATCGGCCGGATCGATGCGGGCGGCGAGCTCGGGACGGACGTAGTTGCGGGCGTGGTTGGTGGGCTCGCCCGTCTTCTCGTCGCTGCGCAGGCGGTGGTACGTGCCCACCTCCGCGAGGTCCGGGAAGTGCTCGGCGACCTCGGCGGGGACGGCCGCCCGGCCGTGGTCCAGCAGCTCGGTCGCCATCCCGGACTGCTGGGCCACGATCGCGTCGACCGAGCCCAGCAGCCGGACCGGGGTCCCCCGCCGCGCCGTGGGCTCGATGAACGTGCCGCGGCGGCGGTGCCGGGTGATCAGCCCCTCGTCCTCGAGCTCCTTCAAGGCCTGCCGCATGGTCAGCACGCTCACCCCGTAGTGCCCGGCCAGCTGTTCCTCCGTCGGCAGCCGGAGGGGATCCCGGGGTGAGCGGCCGAGTATCGAGGCGCGCAGCGACTGCGACACCTGGTACCAGAGCGGCAGCTTTCGGGTGAGGACGATCGAGTCCGGGGCGAAGGAGGTCACGGGCCTATCCGTACCGGTCGGGAACGTTCAGTGCAATGTGCCGCCGGGCGTTCCGGCGGACGGACGGAAGTGACGCTCGAGGCCCTGCCACACGTCGTCGTAGCGCTGCTGCAGATGATCCGCCCGCGCCGCCTGCGGGGTGAGGACGAGCGGCCAGCGCGTCTCGAACATGAACGCCAGCCCGTCGTCGACCTTGTGCGGCTTCAGGTCGGCCGTGCTCGCGCGGTCGAACGTCTCCCGGTCCGGGCCGTGCGCCGACATCATGTTGTGCAGGGAGCCGCCGCCCGGCACGAAGCCCCCCTTCCCGGCCGTCTTGGCGTCGTAGGCGCCCTCGATCAGGCCCATGTACTCGCTCATCACGTTGCGGTGGAAGTACGGCGGCCGGAAGGTGTCCTCGCCGACCAGCCAGCGCGGGGCGAAGACCACGAAGTCCACGCCGGCCAGGCCGGGGGTGTCGGACGGGGACGTCAGCACGGTGAAGATCGACGGGTCCGGGTGGTCGTAGGAGATCGTCCCGATGACGTTGAAGCGGCGCAGGTCGTACACGTACGGCACGAGGTTGCCGTGCCAGGCGACGACGTCGAGCGGGGAGTGGTCGTAGGTCGCGCTCCACAGGCGGCCGCAGAACTTGTTGACCACCTCGACCGGCCCCTCCACGTCCTCGTACGCGGCGACCGGCGCCCGGAAGTCGCGCGGGTTGGCGAGGCCGTTGGCGCCGATCGGCCCGAGGTCGGGGAGTCGGAAGGGGGCGCCGTAGTTCTCGCAGACGTAACCGCGGGCCGTCTCGTCCAGCAGGTCCACGCGGAAGCGGACCCCGCGCGGGATCAGCGCGACGTGGCCGGGCTCGGCGTGCAGCAGCCCGAACTCCGTGCGCAGCAGCAGTCCGCCGTGCTCGGGGACGATCAGCAGCTCGCCGTCCGCGTTCCCGAAGACGCGGTCCATGTCCGCGTTCGCGTGGTAGAGGTGCACGGCCATGCCGCTGCGCTGGGCGGCGTCCCCGTTGCCGCCGACGGTCCACAGGCCCGCGAGGAAGTCGACGCCCTGGGGCGGCTCGGGCAGCGGGTCCCAGCGCAGCCGGTTCGGATCGGCGACGGTCTGGGTGAAGGGCCCGGTGCGCAGCGCCCCGTCGGGGGCCCGGGTGAAGGCCGGGTGCGCGGCCGAGGGGCGGATCCGGTACAGCCAGGAGCGGCGGTTGTGGGCGCGCGGCTCGGTGAACGCCGTCCCGCTGAGCTGCTCGGCGTACAGACCGAGGGGAGCGCGCTGGGGCGAGTTGCGGCCGTCGGGCAGGGCCCCCGGGACGGCCTCCGAGGCGTGTTCGTTGCCGAACCCGCAGAGGTGGGCGAGCCCCTCGGCCGTCTTGCGTGCGTCCCCGCTGCTCATCATGGCTCCCTTGCCGACCTGATTCCTATGCATCACCGTAGGATTGCGGTTTCCCGGACGCAAGAGGTCCGCCGGTCCTCCTCTCGGAGGACGATCACGGCACGTCCGGAACCAGACTTCAGGGGGATCCGTGGGCGGGAGCCGGTGCTCTAGTGTCCGGACCATGTCGTGGACGCGTCCCCTCCCCGCCGCGCTCGCGGTCTGTGTCCTGTTGCTGACCGGATCCGCGGGCTGCGCCTCCGGCGACGGGAGCGGACAGGGAGCCGCGGCGTCGCCCTCACCCGTCGGCAAGGTCCTGGACCACACGGACGACGACGGGCGCCACTACCGTCAGGTGGCGCGCAAAGGGGCTCCTGAGGTCGGCGTGGAGGTGCAGCCGGACGGCTCCGGCGGCTGGGACGTGCGGCTGAAGCTGGCCAACTTCCGGTTCTCGCCGGCGGGAGCGCCGCAGCAGGCCGTCACCGGACGCGGCCTGGCCCGGCTCTACGTCGACGATCTGCCGGTCGCCGACCTGCGCACCCTGGCCTACCGCATCCCGGCCGGCTACCTCCCGCACGGCACGCATCACGTCACGGCCCGTCTGTACGCGGACGACGCGACGGTCTGGGCGGTGGAGGGCAAGCCGGTGGAGGCGACCGCCGACGTCACGGCGTCGGAGTCGTCGGCCGTGTCCTCCGTGCCGCCCGGCGGGCTTCCGGCAGGCTCGCCGAGCGGGTCCCCGACGGGGTCGCCGAGCGGTCCGCCGACGGGCTCGCCGTCCCGCTGAGCCGGGTTGAGTGCATCAGGCATCTTTCTTCGTACCCAGAGGTGAGGTTCACTCGGCCGCGGCGGAAAGGCATCATGAAGTCCGTGCCCCAAGCGACATCGCTCCGTCGAGCGCCCGTGCAGCGGCGCAGTGCCGAACGGCTGACCAGGATTCTCGACGCCTGCGCCGACCTGCTGGACGAGGTCGGCTACGACGCCCTGAGCACCCGCGCCGTCGCCGAGCGCGCCGGCGTCCCCATCGGCTCCGTCTACCGCTTCTTCGGCAACAAGCGGCAGATGGCGGACGCGCTCGCGCAGCGCAACCTCGAGCACTACTCCGAGCGCGTCACCGAGCGCCTGCGCGGAGCCCGGCCGGGCGACTGGCGGACCGCGATGGACGCCGTGCTCGACGAGTACCTCGCCATGAAGCGCACCGCGCCCGGCTTCTCCCTCGTCGACTTCGGCAACCAGATCCCGGTCGGCGCGCGGCACGCCGAGCCCAACCACCGGGTCGCCGACCGGCTCACCGAGCTGCTCGCCGGCCACCTCGAGCGCGAACCCGACGACGATCTGCGCCGGGTGTTCCTGATCGCCGTGGAGGCCGCGGACACCCTCGTCCACCTGGCCTTCCGGGTGGATCCGGAAGGGGACGCGAAGGTGATCGACGAGACCCGCGAGCTGCTGCGGGCGTATCTGGCGCGCGTGCTGGACTGACCCGCCCGCCAGGGACGCCCCCGCGGGCGCCCGTGACGGCCGCTTCCCGGCGGGCCCTCCCCAGAAGGCATACCGCTCGGTATGCTCGGTCGGGACGAGGCAACGCCGCCCCCAGGAGGACCCGTGTCCCGCACCGCCCTGCGAATCTGCCCCCTGTGCGAGGCCACCTGTGGGCTCACGCTGACCATCGAGGGAACGCGGGTGACCGGCGCCCGCGGCGACCGGGACGACGTGTTCAGCAAGGGCTTCATCTGCCCCAAGGGCGCCGCCTTCGGCGCCGTGGACGGCGACCCCGACCGGCTCCGCTCGCCCCTCGTCCGCCGTGACGGCGAACTGCGCGAGGCCACCTGGGAGGAGGCCTTCGACGCGGTGGCCGCCGGGATCCGGCCGGTCGTCGAGCGGCACGGCCCTAACGCCGTCGGCGTCGTCCTCGGCAACCCGAACGTGCACACCGTGGCCGGCGGCCTCTACCCGCCGCTGCTGGTCGGCGGGCTGGGCACCCGCAGCCTGTTCACCGCCTCCACGGTCGACCAGATGCCCAAGCACGTCTCCAGCGGACTCCTCTTCGGCGACGCCAACGCGATCCCCGTCCCGGACCTCGACCGCACCGACCACCTCCTCCTCATCGGCGCAAACCCCCTGGAGTCCAACGGGAGTCTGTGCACCGCCCCCGACTTCCCCGGCAAGCTCAAGGCGCTCAAGGCCCGCGGCGGCGCCCTCACGGTGATCGACCCGCGCCGCACCCGCACCGCGAAACTCGCCGACCGGCACATCGAGATCCGGCCGGGCGCCGACGCGCTGCTCCTCGCGGCCATGGCGCACGTGCTGTTCGAGGAAGACCTGGTGCACCTCGGGGACCTGGCCCCGCATGTCGAAGGACTCGCCGAACTCCGCGACGCGCTGAGGGACTTCACCCCCGAGGCGGTGGCCCCGGCGTGCGACGTCGACGCCGGGGTCGTGCGCACGCTCGCCCGGGAGCTCGCCGCCGCCCCGACCGCCGCCGTCTACGGCCGCATCGGCAGCTGCACGGTCCCGTTCGGCACCCTCGGCAGCTGGCTCGTCGACGTCCTCAACATCCTCACCGGCAACCTGGACCGGCCCGGAGGCGCCCTCTTCCCGCAGGCCGCCACCGACCGCACGCCCCGCCCGGCCGGCCCCGGCCGCGGCTTCCGGCTCGGCCGCTGGCGCTCCCGGGTCGGCGGGCACCCGGAGGCCAAGGGCGAACTGCCGCTCTCGGCGCTGGCCGAGGAGATCGACACCGTCACCGAGGAGGGCGAGCCGATCCGTGCGCTGGTGGTGGTGGCCGCCAACCCCGTGCTGTCCGCGCCCGACGGCGACCGGCTCGACAAGGCGCTGGAGTCGCTCGACTTCATGGTCAGCGTCGACCCCTACCTGAACGAGACCGCGCGCCACGCCGACGTCGTCCTGCCGCCGCCCCCGCCCTCCCAGAGCCCGCACCACGACTTCGCCTTCAACACCCTCGCCGTGCGCAACCAGGTCCGCTACTCCCGCCCCGCCGTCCCGCTGGAGCCCGGCCGGATGGCCGAGACGGAGATCCTCGCCCGCCTGACCCTGGCGGTGACCGGCATGCACGGCGCCGACCCGTCGGCCGTGGACGAGCTGGTCGTCGGCCAGACCCTCGGCAAGGCCGTCCAGGAGCCGCACTCGCCCGTGCACGGTCGTGCCCCGCAGGAGCTCGCCGCGCAGCTCACCGGGGAGAGCGGCCCCGAACGCCGACTCGACATGATGCTCCGCCTCGGCCCCTACGGCGACGGCTTCGGGGCCCGCCCGGACGGGCTGAGCCTCGCCCGGCTCCTTGAGCGCCCGCACGGCATCGACCTCGGGCCGCTGAGCCCGCGCCTGCCGCAGCCGCTGAAGACGGTCTCCGGCCGCATCGAGCTGCTGCCGGAGCCGATCGCCGGCGATCTGCCGCGGCTGCGCGAGTCCCTGGAACGCAGGCCGGACGGGCTCGTGCTGGTAGGCCGCCGCCATCTGCGGTCCAACAACAGCTGGATGCACAACGTCCCCGCCCTCACCGGCGGCACCAACCGCTGCACGCTGCAGATCCACCCCGAGGACGCCGAACGGCTGGGCGTGCGCGACGGCGCGCCGGTGCGGGTGACGGGCGCCGGGGGACAGGTCACCGCGTCGGCCGAGGTCACCGACGGCGTGCGCCGGGGCGTCGTCAGCCTGCCGCACGGCTGGGGCCACGACCGTCCGGGCACCCGCCTCGGCCATGCCGCCGCCGACCCCGGAGTCAACGTCAACCAGCTGCTCGACGGCAGTCTCCTCGACCCCCTGTCGGGCAACGCGGTCCTCAACGGAGTGCCGGTCGAACTGGCCGCGGTCCCGGCGCTCTGACCTGAGCAAAGCTGTGACCTGGAGTTTTGCGCTTATTGCTCGCATGTCAACGTCTTGTTAACGCTGTTCGAACGGACCTAACGTCAACGCACCGCCGACCCCCAGGTGGGATGTTCAAGGGCGAACGTTAGGTATCCATTCATGTTGACCATCCTCGGCTTCGCGATGATCGCGACCTTCCTGGTCCTGATCATGCTGAAGAAGATGTCGCCGATCGCGGCGCTCGTCTTGATCCCGGCACTGTTCTGCGTCTTCGTCGGGAAGGGCGCGGGGCTCGGTGACTACGTCATCGACGGCGTCACCGGCCTCGCCCCCACAGCGGCGATGCTCATGTTCGCGATCGTCTACTTCGGTGTGATGATCGACGTCGGCCTGTTCGACCCGATCGTCCGGGGCATCCTGAAGTTCTGCAAGGCCGACCCGCTCCGCATCGTCGTCGGCACGGCCCTGCTCGCCGCGATCGTCTCCCTCGACGGCGACGGCTCCACCACCTTCATGATCACCGTCTCGGCGATGTACCCGCTGTACAAGCGCCTGAAGATGAGCCTGGTCGTGATGACCGGAGTGGCCGCCATGGCCAACGGCGTGATGAACACGCTCCCCTGGGGCGGCCCCACCGCCCGCGCCGCCACCGCGCTCAAGGTCGACGCCAGCGACATCTTCGTGCCGATGATCCCGGCCCTCGCCGTGGGCCTCGTCTTCGTCGTCGCCCTCTCCTACGTCCTCGGCCGCCGCGAGCGGGCCCGGCTCGGCGTGCTCACCCTGGACGACGTGCTGGTGGAGGAGAAGGCCGAGCAGACCGAGACGGTGCTCGTCGGAGCGGGCGGCGCCGGCTCCGGCAAGGCGCCCGCCCCGGCCGGCGGCTCCGGCACAGCGGCTCTCGGCGGCCCCGGCGAGGGCGACGCCCGCGAGGACGACGCCGAAGGCGCGGACGACGACGGCTTCCAGGGCCTCGACCCGCACCGCGCCACCCTGCGCCCCCGGCTGTACTGGTTCAACGCGCTGCTCACGGTCGCGCTGCTGACCGCCATGATCATGGAGTACCTGCCGATCCCGGTGCTCTTCCTGCTCGGCGCCGCGCTCGCGCTCACCGTCAACTACCCGCACATCCCGGACCAGAAGGCCCGGCTCGCCGCCCACGCCGACAACGTCCTCAACGTCTCCGGCATGGTCTTCGCCGCCGCCGTCTTCACCGGCGTCCTCCAGGGCACCGGCATGGTCGACCACATGGCCAAGTGGATGGTGGACGTCATCCCCGAGGGCATGGGCCCGCACATGGCCCTCGTCACCGGCGTGCTGAGCCTCCCGCTCACCTACTTCATGTCGAACGACGGCTTCTACTTCGGCGTCCTGCCGGTCCTCGCCGAGGCGGGCGCGGCGCACGGCGTCACCCCGCTGGAGATGGCCCGCGCCTCGCTCGTCGGCCAGCCCCTGCACATGTCGAGCCCGCTGGTCCCGGCCGTCTACGTCCTCGTCGGCATGGCCAGGGTCGAGTTCGGCGACCACACCCGCTTCGTGGTCAAGTGGGCCGTCCTGACCTGCCTGGCGATTCTCGGCGCGGGCATCCTGTTCGGCATCGTCTGACCGTCCGGTGGAGGAACTCGTGAGGCCCGGCAGGAATCGCGGCTGGCTGCTCCGTCTCGTCATCGCCTTCGGCTTCGCGCAGGGGGCGGTGTCGATGGCGCGGCCCGCCGTCTCCTACCGGGCCCTCGCGCTGGGCGCCGACGAAGGGGCCGTCGGCGTCGTCGCGGGCGTGTACGCGCTGCTCCCGCTCTTCGCCGCCGTCCCGCTCGGCCGGCGCACCGACCACGGCCGGTGCGCCCCCCTGCTGCCGGTGGGCGTGGCCCTGATAGCCGGCGGCTGCGTGCTCAGCGGGCTCGCCGGCTCGCTGTGGACGATGGCCCTGTGGAGCGGTGTGATGGGCCTCGGGCATCTGTGCTTCGTGATCGGCGCCCAGTCGCTCGTCGCCCGGCAGTCCGCGCCGCACGAACAGGACCGCAACTTCGGCCACTTCACCATCGGCGCCTCCCTGGGCCAGCTGGTCGGTCCGGTGGCCGCCGGAGCGCTGATCGGGCGTGCCGACATGGCGGGCAGCAGCGCGCTGGCCCTGCTCGTGGCGGGTGCGGGCTGCGCCGTCGCGTTCACGTCGCTGTGGCGCATCGAGCACCGCGACGCCGGGCCCGACTCCCGCACGGAGCAAGGGGATCGGGTCCCCGTCCGGCGCATCCTGCGGGCCAGGGGCGTGCCCGCCGGCATCCTCATCAGCTGCTCCGTGCTGTCCGCGACCGACATCCTCACCGCCTACCTGCCGGTGGTCGGCGAGCACCGAGGCATCGCGCCGTCCGTCGTCGGCGTCCTGCTCAGCGTCCGCGCGGCCGCCTCCATCGCGTGCCGGCTCGTCCTCACCCCGCTGCTGCGGCTGCTCGGCCGGACCGCGCTGCTGACGGTGACCTGTCTGCTGGCGGCGCTGCTCTGCGCGGGCATCGCGCTGCCGGCGCCGGTCTGGGCGCTGGGCGTGATCCTCGCGCTGCTCGGCTTCTGCCTGGGCGTCGGGCAGCCGTTGTCCATGACGACGGTCGTCCGGGCCGCGCCGGACGGCGCCCGTTCCACCGCCCTCGCGCTGCGTCTCACCGGCAACCGGCTCGGCCAGGTCGCCGCGCCGGCGGCCGCGGGCCTGGTCGCCGGTCTCGCGGGCGTGGCCGCGCCGTTCGCGATGCTGGGGGCGCTGCTGCTGCTCTCTTCGGGGGTGGCTCTCAGGTCGCCGCGGGAGGTCCGCGCAGGGGAGGGCGCGGGGGCGGACCCGTCCGCAGGTCGCCGGCCCGGGTCGGGGTTGCGCCGGTCGAGCGACGTCTGACGGCGCGTCGGGCGGCGGTCCCACCGTCGGGGCCGCCGATGTGAAAGAGAGTCAGGTGCAAGAGCGATTTGTATGAAAATCGTCCTGACTCGGAGGAATGCGCATGTCCAGCTCGACGCTCCCGCCCGCCTTCGGCGCCCGCTTCGGCGCCACGGCTCTCACGGTGCTCGCCGCGGCGGGGTTCACCTGCCTCGCGGCACCGTCGGCCGTGGCCGTCGGGGAGGCCGGCGACATCAGGATCCACCGTGAGCACGTGCCCCCGGGCGTCTCGAAGGACGACCCGGTGGCCTGCCGGTTCTACCTCGACGCCGCCAACTTCGGCGAACTGCCGGCCGTCACCTACACCATCAAGGCGCGGCCCCCGGTCACCGGCACGGCCACCGTGACCGGCACCATCACCCTCACCAACGGCGCCGGCCACACCGACACCCTGGGACTGGCCGAGGGCGCGTACACGCTCGAGTGGGTCCTTCCCGCCGGGACGCCCCCGCCCACCACGAAGGTCTTCAAGATCCACTGCGATGAGGGCCGACGCGGCGGGAACGAGGGCCCGAACCGCCCGATCACGGACGACGGCCGGGAGTTCGGCGCCGCGAACGGCCAGGGCGCCGCGAACGGCCAGGGCGGCGGGGGCCAGAACGGCGCCGCGCAGGCCGCCGACGGCCGGGAGAGCGGGGGCCAGACCGGCACCGCGCAGGCTGCCGGCGGCCGTGAGAGCGGCGGCCGTGAAGGCGGCGCTCAGGGCGGCGGCGCATGGAACGGCGAGAAGGGCGGCCCCGAGGGCGGCGTCCACGCGGGCGGCGGCGGTCTCGCCGACACCTCGCAGGCCTTCACCCCGCTGGCCGCCGCCGCGGCCGTCGGCCTGGTGGCCGTCGGCGGGGTCGCCTACTTCCGTCTGACCCGCCGGCGCAACCATGGTGCCGCGTAGGCGCGGACGCAGGCCCTGGCGCCGGACCCGTCTCTTCCGTCTCACCAGGACGACCGTGCTCGCGGTCGTCCTGGTGACGGCGGCAGTCCGGTGCGGGGGGCACGACGCCCCGGGCGCGCCGCCCGGGGTCGGGCGGACGACGGCTCACGGGTCCGCCGAGGGCCGGGTCGCGACCGGTGACTCCGCGGCGCAGGGCGGGAAGGGGCCGGAGCGCGCCGGGCCGCCGCCCCGCCCGCTGCCCCGGTCCCCGGCGACCGTCCTGCGGGTGCCGTCCCTGGGCATCGAGGCGCCGATCGTCCCGTTGCGGCTCGACCCCGACCGACATCTCGGGACGCCGCCCCTCGACGAGCCCAAGCTCGTCGGCTGGTACGCGGGCGGCCCCACCCCGGGCGAGCGGGGCGCCGCCGTCGCGGTCGGACACCGTGACACCAAGACCGGCCCCGCGGTCTTCGCCGGCCTCGCGCGCGTGGCCCGGGGCGCCCGGATCGAGGCCCGGCGCGCGGACGGCCGCACCGCCGTCTACACCGTGGACCGGGTCCGGGTCTTCGACAAGGACACCTTCCCCGACAAGGAGGTGTACGGCCCGACCCGCCGGCCCGAGCTGCGCGTTCTCACCTGCGGCGGCCTCTTCCGGCGTGCGACCGG
The DNA here is from genome assembly GCF_040299045.1 of Streptomyces sp. NPDC001027. Taxonomy (NCBI): domain Bacteria; kingdom Bacillati; phylum Actinomycetota; class Actinomycetes; order Kitasatosporales; family Streptomycetaceae; genus Streptomyces; species Streptomyces sp. NPDC001027. Next base: position 6,404 of record NZ_JBEPBI010000059.1, on the reverse strand, counting down.
GTACACGAGCAACGTCGTCGTCTTCGCCCACCTGACGGCGACCCGCTGATCCGGGCAGGGACGCCCCGACCGCCCCCGCCGTCCCCGCCCGGCCCGGGTCGGGCCGAACCTGGCCGAACCGGGCGGCCTCCGGACGGTCGCCCGCCGGAAGCCCGCGCCCGATCCGGCGCCCCCTCTCCCCCCGCTCGCCGGCCACGGTCCGTGGGCTTCCGTGACGCGGCAGCAGCCTCGCGTTCGGCCCGCGCGAGCCGGGCGGGATCGCAGAGCGCGGGCCGCCCAGGCCCCCGCGTCCCGAGGGCTGCCTCGCATCGCACGCGCCCTCTCCCCGCACGACGTCGGCGCGGTCCACGCCCGGGGCGAACGGGCCGTGGACCGGCTTGCCGCCGGACATCGCGCCCGGCGATTCCCTCGTACCGCCCGGCCCCCGAGGCCGCGACGGATCCCGACCGATCCCTCGTCCGACCCGGCGACCGGCCGGGCGACCGGTTCGGTTCGGCTCGGCCCCTGACCGGCTGCCGGTCCGGCGGCCGGACCCGGACGAGGGAGCCGGACGTCGTTCCCGCCGTCCTCTGGCGCCAGAAAACTAACGACGCTAGTTTAGGTCGCGGACCACGGACCGCCCGGAGGGAACGCGATGAAGGCACACGACGGCATCTACCTCGACGGCGCGTGGCGCCCGGCCGCGGGCCAGGACGTGATCGAGGTCGTCGACCCGGTGGACGAGCAGGTGATCGCCCGGGTTCCGGCGGGCGTGGCCGCCGACGTCGACGCCGCGGTGCGCGCCGCCCGCGCCGCCCTCCCGGGCTGGGCCGCGACCCCGCCCGCCGAGCGCGCCGCCCGGCTGGCCGCCCTCCGGGACGTCCTGGCGGCACGCAAGGACGAGATCGCCGAGACGGTCACCGCCGAACTCGGCTCCCCCCTCGCCTTCTCCCAGGCGGTCCACGCGGCGGTGCCGATCGCGGTCGCCGGCTCCTACGCGGAGCTGGCCGCGACGCACTCCTTCGAGGAACGGGTCGGCAACTCCACGGTCCTGCACGAGCCGGTCGGCGTGGTCGGCGCGATCACCCCCTGGAACTACCCGCTGCACCAGATCGTCGCCAAGGTCGCCCCGGCCCTCGCCGCGGGCTGCACCGTGGTCCTCAAGCCCGCCGAGGACACCCCGCTGACCGCCCAGCTGTTCGCGGAGGCGGTCCATGAGGCGGGCGTCCCGGCCGGGGTCTTCAACCTGGTCACCGGCCTCGGGCCGGTGGCCGGCCAGGCCCTCGCCGAACACCCGGGCGTCGACCTCGTGTCCTTCACCGGCTCGACGGCCGTGGGCAAGCGGATCGCGGCGACGGCGGGCGCGGCCGTCAAGAAGGTCGCCCTGGAACTCGGCGGCAAGTCCGCCAACGTCATCCTGCCGAGCGCCGACCTCGCCCGGGCGGTCAACGTCGGCGTCGCCAACGTGATGTCCAACTCCGGCCAGACGTGCAGCGCCTGGACCCGGATGCTCGTCCACCGCGACCGGTACGAGGAGGCGGTCTCACTCGCCGCCGCCGCTGCGGCCAAGTACGCAGACCGCATCGGCCCCGTCGTCAACGCCCGGCAGCGCGACCGCGTGCGCGGATACATCGAGCAGGGCGTGGCCGAAGGGGCGACGCTGGTCGCCGGCGGCCCCGAAGCCCCTCGCGAACAGGGCTACTTCGTCAGCCCCACGGTCTTCTCCGACGTCACCCCCGACATGACGATCGCCCAGGAGGAGATCTTCGGCCCGGTGCTGTCCGTCCTGCGCTACGAGGACGAGGACGACGCCCTGCGGATTGCCAACGGCACGGTCTACGGGCTCGCCGGCGCGGTCTGGGCCGGCGACGAGGCGGAGGCGGTGGCCTTCGCCCGCCGCATGGACACCGGCCAGGTCGACATCAACGGCGGCCGGTTCAACCCCCTCGCCCCCTTCGGCGGCTACAAGCAGTCGGGCGTCGGACGCGAGCTCGGCGCGCACGGGCTGACCGAGTACCTCCAGACCAAGTCCCTGCAGTTCTGAGGAGTCCGAAGTGGTCCGCGCCGCCGTACTTCCCGCCGTCGGAGCTCCGCTGGAGATCGTCGGCATCGACCTCCCGGAACCCGGCCCGGGCCAGGTCCGCGTCCGTCTCGCCGCCGCCGGCGTCTGCCATTCCGACCTCTCCCTGTCGAACGGGACCATGCGGGTGACGGTCCCCGCGGTGCTCGGCCATGAGGGCGCGGGCACGGTCGTGTCCGTCGGCGAGGGCGTCGCCGGCGTCGCGCCGGGCGACCGGGTCGTCCTCAACTGGGCTCCCTCCTGCGGCAGTTGCCATGCCTGCGGGCTGGGCGAGGTCTGGCTGTGCGCCAACGCCCTGAACGGCTCCGCGGACGTGTACGCCCGCACCGCCGACGGCAGGGAACTGCACCCGGGTCTGAACGTCGCCGCGTTCGCCGAGGAGACGGTCGTCCGGGAGTCCTGCCTGCTGCCCCTGCCGGACGGCGTTCCTCTCGCCGACGCCGCCCTGCTGGGCTGCGCCGTCCTCACCGGCTACGGCGCCGTCCACCACAGCGCGCGCGTCCGGGCCGGCGACACGGTCGCCGTCTTCGGCGTGGGCGGCGTCGGCCTCGCCGCGCTCCAGGCGGCCCGGATCGCGGGCGCCGCGACGATCGTCGCCGTGGACGTCTCCCCGGAGAAGGAGGGGCTGGCCCGCGCGGCGGGCGCCACGGAATACGTGGTCGCCTCGGCGGACACCGCCCGCGAGATCCGCGCCCTCACCGGCAAGCAGGGCGTCGACGCGGCCGTGGAGTGCGTGGGCCGCGCCGTCGCCATCCGCACGGCCTGGGAGTCCACCCGGCGCGGCGGTCGCACCACGGTCGTCGGCATCGGCGGCAAGGACCAGCAGGTCACCTTCAACGCCCTGGAGCTCTTCCACTGGGGCAGAACCCTCTCGGGCTGCGTCTACGGGAACTCCGACCCGGCGAAGGACCTCCCGGTCCTCGGCGACCACGTCCGGGCGGGCCGTCTGGACCTCGGCGCCCTGGTGACGCAGCGCATCGCCCTGGAGGACATCCCGGGCGCCTTCGACGACATGCTGGCCGGCAAGGGCGGCCGCGCCCTCGTCGTCTTCTGACCACCCCCACCGGGCGTTCCCGACCCTCGCCCCGGGCCCGGCCACCGGCCGCCCGGGGGGTGACCCCGGCACCGGCGTGCCCCGACGCGGGCGGCTGGGCGCTCGTAGTGTTCTGACCGCGCGCGCTGGGGGTCTCCCCAGCCCGGGCACCGCCCTCGGGTGCGGCCCGGAGCACGATCCAGGCATCGGCGGCGCCCGTGACTCGGGCACCCGGTCGCTCGCCGTGTTCTGACCGCGCGCTGGGGTGTTCCCGGTGCCCGGCCCGGGCGCGGCCACTGCCGCCCCGAGGGCGACCTCGGCATCGGCGGCGCCGGTGACTCGGGCGGCCGGGGGGCGTCGTTTCCGACCGCCTGCACTCGGCGTTCTCGGTGTCCGCCGCGGGTGTGGCCTCCGCGGCCGTCCGGAGGGCGACCCCGGCATCGGCGGCGCCCGTGACTCGGGCACCCGGTCGCTCGTCGCGTTCTGACCGCGCGCGGGGGCGCTCCCGGTGCCCGGCCCGGGCGGCGCCCCTGGGTGCGGGCCGGAGGGCGGTCCCGGCATCGGCGTGCCCACGACCCGGGCGGCCGGGGACGTCGTTTCCGACCGCATGCACCCGGCGTTCCCGGCATCGGCGTGCCCCCGACCCGGCGGTCAGGTGAGGCGGCGGGACGCGATCGTGGGACCGGGCCGGGGGACGGACCCGTGTGGGACGACCGGCGGGCGGTCGGGACAGCGAGGGGGGAGCCCGTCGGGACAGCGGGGTGGGGACAGCGGGCAGCCCGTCGGGACCGTGGGCGGGTGGGGTCAGCCGGTTCGGGGGCTGACTTCCTGGTCGGGGCCCGGCTCGGGAACCCCCGCTTCTCCCGCCCCCGCCGCTCGCACGGCCCCCGCCTCCCGCGTCCGAGGCACGCGCGGCACGCGCGGGGTGCGGGGCTTCGACCGCGACACGGCCACGCCGGCCAGGCAGAGCGCACCGCCGGCGAGGGTGAGCGCCCCCGGCACCTCGCCGAGCGCCAGCCAGGACATCAGGACCACCAGCGCGGGCACCGCGTACGTGGTCGCCCCCATACGGCTCGCGGTCGTGCGGGCCAGGGCGTACGCCCACGTGGTGAAGGCCAGCGCCGTCGGGAACACGCCGAGGTAGACCATGTTGAGCGTGGCGGAGACCGGCGCGTCGGCCGCCTCGTGGGCCAGCTGCCCCGCGAACGGCAGACACACCACCGCCCCGACGACGCACCCGAACGTCGTCACCTGCAGCGCGCTCGCCCGGCCCAGGGCCGGCTTCTGCGCGACGACGCCGCCCGCGTAACCGAAGGCGGCGAGCAGGCACAGCGCCACGCCCAGCACGGACGACCCGCCCTCGCCCGACATCGACAGCCCCACCGCGACCGCGCCGGCGAAGGACACCGCCATGCCGGCCAGCAGCCGCGGCGGCATCGCGTCCCCGAGCAGCCGTGCGCCGAGCAGCGCGATGAGGATCGGCCCGATGTTCACCACCAGCGCCGCCGTCCCCGCGTCCACCTGCTGCTCGCCCCAGTTGAGGACGACCATGTAGAAGCCGAACCAGAGCACGCCCGACACGGCGATCCCGCGCCAGGCGGACCTCGGCGGCAGGCCCGCACGCCGTACGGCGCAGATGACCCCCAGCACCACCGCCCCGGAGAGCAGCCGGCCGAGCGCCAGCGCCCCCGGCGAGTAGGCGTCGCCCGCGCTGCGGATCGACACGAAGGCCGAGGCCCACAGCACGACGGTCACGGCGGCCGCACCGGCGGCGAGCATCTCGGTACGGCGTTCGGCAGGCCGGGAGCTGGTCATCATGGTCCTCAGGCTAGGCGGGCGGACGAAGCGGGGCTCGCGGATTTCGGACGGGGACCCGGCCAGGGCGTTCCGCAGGTCGACGCGGCACACACGACGGCGGGCCGGGCTTGGCCGCGCCGGCGTGGGGCGGCCGCCGGCCGGGCGCGGGGAGCGCCGGACGTCGGCACGGGGCCGACCCCGCGGCCGGGAACGGACCCCGGCGGGGCCCCGGCCCCGGCACGTCGGTTCAGCGCAGGGCGGCGGGCTCGACGCCCAGCAGTTCGGCCAGCGCGCGCTCGCCCAGGGCCGTCACCTTCACGGCCCGCTCGGTGCCGATGCGCACGCACCACCCCGTGTCGAGGGCGTGCTGGCACAGCGCGGCGCCGGCCGCGCCCGCCAGATGCGGCCGCCGCTCGGTCCAGTCGAGGCAGGCACGGGCGAGCGGTCTGCGGCCGGCGAGGTCCAGGACGATGCCGCAGTCCTCGAACCACCGCACCCCCGCCGCGGTCAGCGCGAAGCCGGTGCCCCGCTCGCCGGGGGAGGGGCCGCGGCCGGCGAGCGGCGCACCGGCTTCGGCGCCCGCCCGGGTGCGTCCGGCGGCCGGAAGGGGCGCGGGCGCCGGGGCGATCAGAGAGCGGGCGGCGAGGGCGTCCGTCACGGCGATGCCGAGCCGACCGGCGAGATGGTCGTAGCAGGTGCGACCCCGGGCCATCGCCGAGCCGGCGGTCGCGGCGCGCAGCCCGCGCGGCCGGTGGGCCGGGTCCGGGGCCACCTGGGCGGCCAGGTCCTCCAGGAGCTGGGCGACCCGGGCGCCGGCGAGCCGCACATACCGGTGCCGCCCCTGTCTCTCCTCGGTCAGCAGGCCGCCCGCGACCAGTTTGCCGAGGTGCTCGCTCAGGGTGGACGCGGCCACGCCCGCGTGCCGTGCGAGTTCGCCGGCGGTCCACGCCCGCCCGTCGAGCAGGGCGAGCAGGCACGCGGCACGGGTCTCGTCGGCGACGAGACCCGCGAGTGCGGCCAGCCCCGCCGCCCGGGGGTCCTTGCGGCTGCCGGTGTCCGTGACGCTCATGCCGTCCAGCATGCGCGACGCACACTTCGGCGGGCGCCGAACCGTGTCAGGGCAGCTGCTCGAACTGCCGGGCGAGGCCGTCCAGCAGTGCCGTCAGCCCGGTCTCGAAAGCCCGCTCGTCGATCTTCTCCTGCTGCTCGGCGAGCAGGTGGGCCTGTCCCAGATGCGGGTAGTCGGCGGGGTCGTACGCGCTCACGTCGTCGACGAAGCCACCGGCGAACGAGCCGAGCGCCGAGCCCATGATGAAGTACCGCATCAGCGCGCCGATGCTGGTGGCCTGGGCGGCGGGCCACCCGGCGCGGACCATCGCGCCGTACGCCGCGTCGGCGAGCCGCAGTCCGGCCGGACGGCGGCCGGGTCCCTGGGCGAGCACCGGGACGATGTTCGGATGGTCGCGCAGGGCGGCCCGGTAGGAGACGGCCCAGTCGTGCAGCGCGGTCCGCCAC
>NZ_JBEPBI010000058.1:0-44015 GCF_040299045.1 Streptomyces sp. NPDC001027 | reverse complement strand
GCCCGGGGCCGGAGATCGCCGCGCCCCTGGGGCACGCCGGGGCCACCGCAGCGGTGCTGACCCTGTCGGCCGGCGCCGCGTGCTGCGCCGGCTGGACGAGCCGGGTGCCCGCACAGCGGCTCGCGCTGTGGCTGCTCGCCGCGGGCGTGACGGCTGCCGCGGCCTTCCTGGACTCGACGACGGGCGTGGTGACCTGCTGCGCCGCGCCGGCGTGCTCGCTGGCCGCAGGGCGGATGCGCCACCGGGGTCCGGCGCTCGCCGCGTCGGCCGCGGCGGCTGCCCTGGTGACCGGCCTGACCTGGGCCGTCGCCGGGAAGCGCGTTGCCTTCGAGGCTCGCCGGCCCGCTCACGGACCGGTTGACGCCGCACCGCGTGGACCTGTGCGCGACGCCCTCGGCATGGTCCGCCGCCCGAGCGCGCTGGGCCTGGGCCCGGGACGCTTCGGCGAGCTGAGCACGACGGCGGAGCAGGCGACGCTGTCCGACGGCAAGCCGCATTCAGCGCCGCTGCAGACCGCGGCGGAGCAGGGCGTCGTCGGACTGCTGCTGCTCTCGGCGGCCTTCTGCTGGGTGTTGTTCGTGCTGTGGCGGTCGCAGCGTCCGACCCCGGTCGTCCTCACCGCCGGAGCCACGCAGACGGCGCTCGCCGCGGTGGCCGCGGTGGCCGCGGTGGCCGCGGTGGCCGCGGTGGCCGCGATCGGGAACGCGCTGAGTTTCACCATCGTGTCTGTGGGCGCGGCGCTGCTGGCCGGCCTGGCGACGGCCCGGCCGCTCGCCGCGGAACCCGCGACGCACGGCGCCCCGTCGGCGTTCGGGCGGGATCTGCGGCACGGCGACCGCCCGACGGCCGGACGCCCGTAGAGGCCGGACGCCGGGAGAGGCCGGACGCCGGGAGAGGCCGGACGCCGGGCGGGGGCGGACGCTCAGCGCGCGGGGCCGGGGGCTCCGGTGCGCAGCCGCTCCTGGATGACGCGGACCGCCGACTCGGCGTCGTCCACGGTGATCGTGAACGTGTGGCCGTCCCACAGGCGCAGCACCACGCCCTCGCCCTTGCGGACGACGACCGCCGTGCCCTTCTCGGGCCGCCAGCGATAGCCCCAGCCGCCCCAGTGACGCGGCGTGACGTGCGGTTCGAAGTCGGCGCCGGCGACATGCGTCAGCGGGATGCGCCGGCGCGGCAGCCCGATGTGGCCGCAGCGCACCTCGAGGGACTCCTTGTCGAGCTTCAGGTCGACGTGGACGAAGGCGAGGGTGCCGAAGAGCACCAGCAGCCCGGCGGCGATGCAGCCGACGACGGACATCACGAGCGGGGCGACGCCGGACGTCCAGGCGGACTCGACGGCGAGTTCGACGCCGAGCGCCAGGCAGGCGGCCCCGACCAGGGCGAGCAGCCACTGGAAGCGGTTGGTGGCGCGCCCCGTCCAGACGTCGGGGTGCGGGGCGTCGGGGTGCGGGACGTCGGGAAGCGGGATGCTCTCGTCGTGGGGGTGGTCCCTCATATTCATGAGGTTACTCAGGTTTCGCTGCGCCGGTACCCCGTAGCGCAGGGTGACTGCTCCGCCCGGGGGCCCCTGCGGGGCGTCCGGGCCGGACGGGTCACGGGTCGGGGTGCGCGACGGTCAGGGAGCGCGGTGCGCGACGGTCACGGGGCGGGGCTGACGGGCTGGAGCAGGCGGCCTTCCGCGTAGGCCAGCGCCGGCGCCGGCAGAGCTCCGGGGCGACCGCTGAGCAGAACCGTCACTGCACCGAGCGCCGCGTCCTCCGGCTCGGGGCGCGCGCCGATCCTGCGCAGGGCCTGCGCGACGACCGCGCCGGCCGATCCGTGCAGGACCAGCGGCTGGCGGCCGGGGCGTTGCACGGCGGCGCGGATGCGGTCGGCGACGAGCTCGTAGTGGGTGCAGCCGAGGACGACGGTCGTGACGTTCTCGGGGGTGAGGGCCGCCGCCGCGGCAACCGCCGCGTCGATCGCGCTCTGGTCCGCGTGCTCCACGGCCTCGGCCAGCCCCCAGCACGGGACCTCGGCGACCGTGACGCCGCCGGCGAAGTCCTCGATCAGGCCGCGCTGGTAGGGGCTCCCGGTGGTGGCGGGGGTGGCCCAGATCGCCACGGGTCCGCCGCCTGCCGCGGCCGGCTTGATCGCCGGGACGGTGCCGATCACCGGGATGCCGGGCTCGAGGGCGGCCCGCAGCGTGGGCAGGGCGTGCACGGTGGCCGTGTTGCATCCCACGATGAGGGCCTCGGGCCGGTGCGCCGCGGCGGCCTCGGCGACGGCCAGCGCACGCGAGGTGAGGTCCTGCGGTGTGCGCGGCCCCCAGGGCATGCCGTCGGGGTCGAGGGAGAGCACGAGATCGGCGTCCGGTCGCAGGCGCCGTACCGCGGCGGTGGCCGCCAGCAGGCCGATTCCGGAGTCCATGAGCGCGATCTTCACCCGGCCACCATAGACGATGTGCGCCTGCGGCCCGTTCGGGTGGGGAAGACTGCGCACGTGAGCGCCATCGTGTGGATCGCCGCCCTGTCCCTGGCCGCCTGGCTGTGGCTGCTGCTCTGTCAGGGATTCTTCTGGCGCACGGACATCAGGCTGCCGGACCGGACGGAGCCGCGGGAGTGGCCGTCGGTCTGCGTCGTCGTCCCCGCGCGCGACGAGGCGGCGGTGCTGCCCGCGAGCCTGCCCTCGCTGCTCGCCCAGGACTATCCGGGGCGGGCCGAGATCTTCCTCGTCGACGACGGCAGCGGCGACGGCACGGGCGACCTGGCGCGCGCCCTCGCCCGGCGGCACGGCGGGCTCCCGCTGACCGTGGCCTCACCCGGCGAACCGCCTGCGGGCTGGACCGGGAAGCTGTGGGCGGTGCGGCACGGGATCGCTCTGGCACGCGCGCGTGAGCCCGAGTACCTCCTCCTCACGGACGCCGACATCGCGCACGCGTCCGACAGTCTGCGGGAGCTGGTCGCGGCGGCCCGCACCGGCGGCTTCGACGCCGTGTCCCAGATGGCGCGACTGCGGGTGGAGAGCGCGTGGGAGCGACTGGTGGTGCCGGCGTTCGTCTACTTCTTCGCCCAGCTGTATCCGTTCCGCAGGATCGGCCGGCGCGGTGCGCGCACGGCGGCCGCGGCGGGCGGCTGTGTCCTGCTGCGCGCCGACACGGCCGAGCGGGTGCGGATCCCGGACGCCATCCGGCAGGCGGTCATCGACGACGTGGCGCTCGCGCGGGCCGTGAAGGGCGCGGGCGGGCACATCTGGCTGGGGCTGGCCGACCGGGTGGACAGCGTGCGGCCGTACCCGAGGCTGCACGACCTGTGGCGGATGGTGTCGCGCAGCGCGTACGCGCAACTGCGTCACAGCCCGGCCCTGCTCATCGGAACGGTGCTCGGCCTGATCCTGGTGTACCTGGTCCCGCCGCTCGCCCTCCTGTTCGGGCTCGCGGCCGACAGCGCGCCGACGGCGGTGTGCGGCGCGCTGGCCTGGCTGGTCATGGCGGGGACGTACGTCCCGATGCTGCGTCACTACCGGCAGCCGCTGTGGCTCGCTCCCGCGCTGCCGTTCACCGCGTTCCTCTATCTGCTGATGACGGTCGACTCCGCCGTGCAGCACTACCGGGGGCGCGGCGCGGCCTGGAAGGGCCGCACCTACACACGTCCGGACGCCGTCGCCGACGAAGGCTGACCGGCCCGGCCCGGTCCGGGCCTGGCCAGGTCAGGTCAGGTCAGGCCAGGCTCCTATTTGCGGCCCGGCGTCCAGTTCATGCCCCAGCCGTAGACGTGGTCTACGGTGCGCTGCGGGCTCACGCCGCGCTCGGGCACCAGATAGCGGGCCTCGCGCTGGACGACGAGGTCGCCGCCCTGGTTGGTGATGAGCGCCAGCGCGCAGACGGTCGACGGGACGGTGCACTCGTCCAGGGAGAAGTCGACCGGTGCGCCGAACTGGGGCTGCAGTGTGACCGTGGCGTGCAGGTCGGCGAACGATCGGGCCCCCTCGTAGATCGTCACGAAGACCAGGATGCGCCGGAAGTCGTTCTTGCGGTCGAGGTTGACCGTGAGGTTCTCGCCGCTCGACACGGCGCCCGTGCGGTCGTCGCCGTCGAGGTGGATGTAGGGCGGCTGGTGCAGCGAGCCGAAGGCGTTGCCGAGGGCCTGGACCACGCCCTTGCGGCCGTCGGCGAGTTCGAACAGGGCGCACAGGTCGAGGTCGAGGTCGTTGTGCAGCGCGACCGCCCGGCCGCGCTTGCTTCCCCACCCGGAGAACTGCTTGCGCACCTCCCAGTTGAGGTTGACGCGCAGGGCGCCCGAGGTGCCGCCCTGCTTGGTCAGGGACACCGACGGGGCGGCCTTGGTGAGCGTCACCTTGGTGAGCCTGACCGGCGCGCCCGGCGCCGCGGGCGGGGCGGGCGGGGCGGGCGGGGGCGGCGGGGCCTGGTGGAGGGGCGGGGGCACGGTGACCGGGAAGGCGGGCATCGTCGGCTGCTGGGGCGGCGGCGTCGGGGCCACGGGGGCGGGGGCCGGCGGGACGGGGGCGGCGTGCTGGGGCTCGTCGACGGTGATGCCGAAGTCCGTGGCCAGGCCCTCGAGTCCGCTGTCGTACCCCTGTCCGACGGCCCGGAACTTCCAGGCGCCCTGACGGCGGTAGAACTCACCCAGCACGAAAGCGGTTTCGACGGTGGCGCCCGCGCTGTCGAACCGGGCCACGACCGCGCCCTGCGACGCGTCCCGCACCTCGATGTAGAGGTCCGGGATCCGGCCGAAGGAGCCGCCGTCCGACGAAGCGGCCAGGACGACGGTCTCGATCGAGGGCTCCACGCGCGCGAGGTCGACGAGGATGCCGTCGGTCACCCGCCCTCCGGCGTCGCGCTTGCCCTCGTGGCGGACGGCGCCGGAGGAGTGCGCGGGCTGGTTGTAGAAGACGAAGTCGGCGTCGGAACGGACCTTCCCGCCCACCAGCAGCAGCGCCGACGCGTCCGCGTCGGGAACACCCGGCCCGGAACGCCATCCCAGCTCGACGCGCAGCGCCGTGGTCGGCACCGGGACATTGGACCCCTTCGACATTGACATGTACGCCCCCCTCACGTGTCGGTGCACCGGGCCGTAGGCGCCGACGCCCCTCGGCTTGTCTACCGGCCAACCTATTCCGAGGGACGGCACACGCCCATCGGGAGCGCAGGATCAGCCCTGGCCAACCCTTGGTAACCCACCCGGAACTCGGCCTTTACACGATCTACGCGCTGTTCGCCGTCCTTTTTTCCCAAGTTCGCTCGCATTGGGGATCCGAGGCTCCTACCGACACGGAAATCAACCCTCTTATCGGTCTCCCCAACCAGCACATCGTGGGCTTACCTTATGTGCCATGACCTCCCCCCGCTCCACCTACGGAGGCGGCTACTACTCCGCCTTCCCGGACACTCCGATCTACGACTCGCTCGTGGCCGAGCGGGGCACCCCGCAGATCGCTCCGATCCGGGTCCCCGCCGCGTACGACATGGGCGGCAGCAACCTGCCCGCGTTGCCGTCGGCGCTGCCCGCCCTTCCGGCGGGTCCCTCGCAGCAGTCCTACGGCTACCCGCAGGCGCAGCAGCCCGCGCCGCTGCAGCAGGCTCCGGCGGCCTACATCCCGCCGCAGGCCGTCGCGCCGCGCGGCTACCCCGGCCCCCAGGCGCAGCAGCAGCGTCCCGCGGCGCCCGGCATGAACTACGAGGCGATGCGCCCGGCCGCGCCCCGGCCCGCCGCGCCCCAGTACCAGGATCCGTACAACCAGCAGCAGTACCGCGGTTACTGAGCCGTTCCGGGGTCACCCGCGCCACCTGGCAAAATGACCCCATGCCTCTCGCGGAACTGCTGTCGATCCACGTCCATCCGGTCAAGGCGTTGCGGGGCCAGGCGCCCCGTGAGGCCGTCGTGGAGCCCTGGGGGCTGGCCGGGGACCGACGCTGGGCGCTGATCGACGACGGGGGAAAGGTCGTCACCCAACGCCAGCAGCCGCGCCTCGCACTCGCCGCCGCCGAGCTCCTGCCCGGCGGCGGCCTGCGTCTGTCCGCGTCCGGCCGGCCGTCGTTGACGGTCGCCGTGCCCGATCCCGCGGCCACGGTGTCGCTGGAGATCTTCCGCGACAAGGTGGAGGGGGTCCTCGCCGACGCCGCCGCGCACGCCTGGTGCAGCGACTACCTGGGCACGGACGTACGGCTCGTCCACATGGACGATCCCGCCACCCGCAGGCCCGTCGACCCGGCGTACGCGCTGCCCGGCGAGACCGTGTCGTTCGCCGACGGATACCCGCTCCTGGTCACCACGACCGCGTCCCTCGACGCCCTCAACTCAGCTGTCGCGCAGGGCGAGCACGCCGCCGAGGGGCCGTTGCCGATGAACCGTTTCCGGCCGAACCTGGTCGTGTCGGGCACCGATGCGTGGGCCGAGGACGGCTGGTCGCGACTGGTGGTCGGCGAGGTGGAGTTCCGGGTCGCCAAACCGTGCGGCCGGTGCGTGGTCACCACCACGGACCAGGACACCGCGGCGCGCGGCAGGGAGCCGCTGCACACCCTCGGACGGCGTCGGCGCATCGGCGGCGCGCTGCTCTTCGGCCAGAACCTGGTGCCGATGTCCCGCGGGACGATCAGGATCGGCGATCCGGTGCGGGTCACCGGCTGACATCCCGCGCACCGCCGCCCTCCGCACGTCACGGCCCCGCCCGGCCCGCCCGGTCACGGGCGGAAGGACCGGCGGGAACCCCTGCCCGGCTCCCGGGCGTTGGGAGGGCGGGAGCGATTCATGGGGGACGTCGGTCTTGGTGATTTCGCTCTCTCTTTCACGGGACGCGCGTGCGGACGGCTCCGGCGGGGGTTGTCTCGGAGCGGGAAGGGGGTGCGGTCCATGCGAGCGATCGGCGGAATCTGGCGTTGGCGACACAACCCGCTGCGCCGCGGAACGGACCTGGTCGAGGCGTGGGTGGCCCTGTCGGCCCTGCTCCTGATCCTGCTCGTCGCGCCCGTCGCGGGCTCCGTCGTCGGCGCGGCGGCCCAGGGCGCTCTGCAGCAGTCGGTCCGTGCGCAGCACGCGTCGCGCCACGAGGTGACGGCCACCGTGGTGCGCCGGGCGAGCGGTTCGTCGGTGGAGGTGGATCCGGAGACGACCACCGGCAGGGAGACGCGGACCCGGGTCGTCGCCGACTGGACCGCGCCGGACGGCACGGCGCAGCACGGCACGGTCCTGGCCGGTCTCAGGACCCCGCACCGCGGCGACCACTTCGCGATATGGACGGACGGGCACGGCCGTCTGGCGGCCCGTCCCCTGGACCCCGCCACCGCCACGACGCATGCCGTGCTCGCCGGCTTCGGCGCGGCCCTGTTCACCGCGGGCGCCGTGGAGGGCGGCCGACGGCTGGTCGTCTGGCGCATGGTCCGCCGCCGTTACGCCCGTTGGGACCGGGCCTGGGAGCGTGCGGGCCCGGACTGGGGGCGCACCGGCGCCGGCAGCTGACGGCCTTTCGTCTCTGGTCAACCCACTGCCCGCGCGCACGCTACGGTGGTCCGGCCGAAGCCTTCGGCATCAACCCGCGTACCACGAGGTGGGGGCACAGCAACGCCATGGCACAGGGCACGGTCCAGGTGACGCACACCGGCACATCGCGGTGGCGGCGCCGCACGGGTGAGTACGCATCGCTCGCCGCAGCCCTGGAGGCCGCGGCGGAGGGCGACGTCCTCACCATCGCTCCCGGCACCTACCGGGAGAACCTCGTCGTGGAGCGGCCGGTGACCCTGCGCGGTCCCGAGGGCTCCCCGGGCTCCGTGCGGCTGGCTCCGGTGGACGGAGTGCCGCTGACGGTGCGGGCCTCCGCCGTCGTGCAGGACCTGCACGTGGAGGGTCAGGACGCGGCCGCGCCTGCGGTGCTCGTCGAGGAGGGCACGCCCGAGCTGCTGGACCTGCGGATCGTCACCCGGTCCGCGGCGGGCGTCGAGGTGCGCGGCGGGGCCCGCCCCACGGTGCGGCGGTGCACCGTCGACAACCCGGCGGGCATCGGCATCGCCGTGGTGGACGGCGGCGGGGGCGTCTTCGAGGAGTGCGAGGTCCTCGCGGCCGGGCAGGCCGGCGTGGCGGTGCGCGGCGGCGCGCGCCCGCGATTCGAGCGCTGCCGTGTGCACCACACCGCGGGGGCGGGTCTGAGCGCGACCGGCGACCACACCGCGCTGGAGGCGGTGGGCTGCGAGGTGTACGAGGTCAGGGGCAGCGGCGTGCAGGTCAGCGCGCGGGCCACGGCCCATCTCACCGACTGCGACGTGCACCGCACCACCGCCGACGGCGTCACCCTCGACACCGACGCCGTGCTCACCCTGGCCGACTGCCGTATCCACGACATCCCGGAGAACGCGGTCGACCTGCGGTCCCGTTCCGTCCTGACGCTGACCCGCACGACGGTGCGTCAGTTCGGGCGCAACGGGCTGTCGGTCTGGGACCCGGGCACGCGCGTGGACGCCAACCAGTGCGAGATCTTCGACAGCACCGGTGACTACCCGGCCGTCTGGGTCAGCGACGGCGCCACCGCGGTGCTGGACTCCTGCCGGGTGCACGACGTGCCGGACGCCCTGTTCGTCCTCGACCGCGGCTCCCGTGCGGACGTCGTCGACAGCGACCTCTCCCAGGTGCGCAACACCGCGGTGTCGGTGAGCGACGGCGCCACGGCCCAGCTCGACGACTGCCGGATCCGGGACGCGGCGACCGGCGCCTGGTTCCGCGACCACGGCAGCGGCGGCACCCTCGACAACTGCTCCATCGACGGCACGCAGACGGGCGTGATCGTCACCAAGGGCGCCGACCCGACCGTCGAGCGCTGCACGGTCGACTCCCCCGCCGAGGCCGGGTTCTACGTGTCGGCGGGCGGCCGCGGCAGCTTTCTGAACTGCAAGGTGACCAACAGCGGGGGCTACGGCTTCCACGTCATAGACGGCAGCCGCACCACGCTGCGCAAGTGCCGGACCGAGCGCTGTGCGCGCGGCGGCTACGAGTTCGCCGACGCCGGTGCGGATTCCGCGTCCGGTTCGGCGCCCGTGGTCGAGGACTGCAGCAGCGACGAGAGTGCGGGCGTGCGCTCGCCAGGGGCCCCCGTCGCCCTGGAGACGGCCGTGCAGACGACCGTCCAGTCCCCGGGGCTGCTCGGCGTGCTGCCCGATCAGCGCGTCGCCGCGCCGGAACCGCAGCCGGCCGCACCGGAGCCGCAGACGCCGGTGCGGACCTCGCAGGACGTGCTCGGCGAGCTGGACACCCTGGTCGGTCTGGACAGCGTCAAGCGCGAGGTGCGGGCCCTGATCGACATGATCGAGGTGGGCCGGCGCCGTCAGCAGGCGGGGCTCAAGGCGGCGTCCGTCAAGCGCCACCTGGTCTTCACGGGCTCCCCCGGAACAGGCAAGACGACGGTCGCACGCCTGTACGGCGAGATCCTCGCCGCGCTCGCCGTGCTGGAGAAGGGCCATCTCGTCGAGGTGTCCCGGGTGGACCTGGTCGGCGAGCACATCGGCTCGACGGCGATCCGCACCCAGGAGGCGTTCCAGCGGGCGCACGGCGGCGTGCTGTTCATCGACGAGGCGTACGCGCTGTCGCCGGAGGACGCCGGCCGGGACTTCGGCAAGGAGGCCATCGACACCCTGGTGAAGCTGATGGAGGACCACCGCGACTCCGTCGTCGTGATCGTGGCGGGCTACACGGCGGAGATGGAGCGCTTCCTGTCGGTCAACCCGGGTGTGGCGTCCCGTTTCTCACGGACCATCACCTTCGGCGACTACGGCCCGGACGAGCTGCTGCGGATCGTGCAGCAGCAGGCCGAGGAGCATGAGTACCGGCTCGGTCCGGGCGCCGCGGACGCGCTGCTGAAGTACTTCACGGAACTCCCGAAGGGCCCCGCCTTCGGCAACGGCCGCACCGCCCGCCAGACGTTCGAGGCGATGGTGGAGCGGCACGCGAGCCGTGTCGCGCAGGTGGCGGAGCCCAGCACGGACGACCTCACCCTGCTGTACGCGGAGGACCTGCCGGAGCTGCCCTGACCCTGCAGGACCGGCCGCCCTGCACGACGGCGCGCCCTGCATGACGGTCGGCCCGACCGACCCTCGCCGCTTCGCGCCCCCGCTGCTTCACGGCCCCCCGCCGCTTCACGACCGCTGCACCGGCACCTCCCCCGAGGGCGTCTCGGGCCGCAGCCGTCCCAGCAGCCGTTCGCGCTCCTCGGCGAACGCCGGGTCGGCCTGGTAGTCGGAGTGCCCGAGGACGGGCGCGGGCAGCGGATGGTCCTCGCTGCGACCGTACGCCAGGGGGTCGGCCAGCGGCTCGCGGTCCACCCGCGGGCCGCAGCCGTCGCCGGACAGCCGTACGGGGCCGCCGATGGGATCGGTCGGCCGGTACAGATTGCGCCAGCAGTCGATGTCCTCGTGCAGGGCGGCCAGCGCGGCCGGTCCGAAGTGGGCGGGGAACCAGCGGCCGTAGAGGCGCTCGATCGGGGAGCCGTAGGTGAGCAGGGCGACGCGGGCCCGGTCGGAGGGTTTCAGCTGCCAGGCCGCCGCGGCCGCGAGGACGCTGCCCTGGGAGTGCCCGGAGATGACCAACCGCCCGCCCGTCGCACGCGTCCAGGTGGCCATGCGCCAGGTCAGGTCGGGTACCGCGCGCTCCGCGTAGCAGGGCGGGGCGAAGGGGTGCGCGGCGCGCGGCCAGAACGTGCCGACGTCCCAGAGGATGCCTATCGTGCGTCGCGCGGAGACGTCCTTGTAGGCGCGCCGCCCCCAGGTCACGAACAGGATGAAGCCGAGCCCGATCATCCAGGAGCCCAGCGCCTGAGCCGTCTGCGCGGCGCCCTGCACGAAGGGCGCAGCCGATTGCGCGGCCCGCACCGGGGTCCGTCCGGTGCCGAAGGCGCCGACGAGCGCGCCGGCGCCGAGGAGCAGGGTCGCGGTGGCGACCACGGCGACGAGGAGCGGGCCGCGGTCGGTGAGCGCGGCCATCGCACGGGCCCGGGCGATGAGCCGGGTGCGCGCCGCGTCGCCCGAGCGCACCCCGTACGTCCGGATCACCTCCTGCTCCTCGACCCGGATCAGCAGCAGGGTGCGCCGGGCGAGCAGCGCGCACACCACCAGCACCACCGCGAGCAGCACCGGAATGACGGCGGCCTGCCAGGTCAGCAGCACCGGCGGGCCTTCGAGGGAGGTCCCGGTGCCGTCGAGCCAGTCCGACACCCGCTGCGACACCCCGCCGGACATGACGCCGCCCAGCGCGCAGGCCAGCATCGCGACGGCCGGTCCGCCGAGGCCGTGCAGCGCGCAGCGCTCCGGCGGCGCGTCCGGCCCGTGTCGTCGCGGGCAGTGGTGCAGGGTGCGGGCGACGACGGCGAGGGCGATCACCAGGGCGCCCTGGGCGAGAGCCAGTGCGCCGAAGGTCGCGTCGCCCGCGAGCCGGCCGTCGGACCTCCAGCCCGGGCGGTCCCATCCGGCGTACACCAGGGTGAGGGCGAGCAGCACGAGGGCGGCCGACGGCAGCCCGTGCACGAGGCGGGCGTCGACCCGCCGGTCGAGGCGGTGCTCGCTGCGGCCCCGGCGGCACACCACCCACACCGTGGCCAGCGCGCCCGCGGCCAGGGAGGCCTCCAGGGCGCGGCCCAGCAGGTCGAGGAGGGCGGGGCCGCCGGGCCTGCGGTCCTCGCGCGCGGCCGCCGTGCCCACGGCCGCGGCGACCGTCAGCAGGCCGGCCGCGGTGTGCGCGGCGCGCAGCCTTGCGACCAGGCGGCGGCCGTACCAGAAGCCGGGCCGGCCGAGCGCCGTGTGCGCGGGGCCCGTCCCGGGCTCGGGCGCGCGGTCCAGGGGTTCCTGGGACTCGTACGCCCGCCAGGTGCGGTGGGACAGGTACCACAGGAGCGCGGTGAGCGCGGTCGGCAGCAGGGCGGCGAGGGCGAGCCTGCGGCCCGGCAGGCTCCACCAGCCGCCGTCCGAGACGGTCGGCGAGAGGAAGCCCAGCCAGGTGTGGCGTTCGGCGCAGGCGGTCGTGCCCGCGCACTGCCAGGCCGTCAGGTCGAGGGCGACCTCGCAGGCCGCGGCCACCAGCAGCACCGTCAGGCTCAGCGCGGCGAGCCGCACCAGCAGGCCGTACACCCGCACCGCGCGGGCGCCCTCCCGTGCGGCGGGGCGCATCCAGTGGGCGAGGTTGACGACCATGAACGGCAACAGCAGCAGCCACAGGGCGCGGGTGCCGTTGCCGGACGTGAGGTTGGACCACACGTACGCCTCGGGGACCGGTACGCCGCGGCCGCGGTCGACGCCGGGGCCGGTGTCGGCGGCGACGTCGTCGGCCCGCCGGTAGACGGCCGCCGTCCCGTCGCCGGTGATCCGCACGGTACGCGGATCGTTGAGCATCTTCTCGGGCGTGGCGCCGCCCACGCCGTGGACCAGGAGTTCCAGGGCGGCTCCGCCCGCGGAGGCAGGTTTCACGATGCGCACTTCCCCCATGACACGCCTTCGAATGTGTCCGTGCGGGCATAAGGATCGCCGCTTCGGACGCGTGATACACCTCCGGTCACGGAATCTTCGCGCGGTGTGCGAGCGACGGGCGCCCACCTCGGTGGCATGCACGCGTCGGGGTGGTGGTACAGCTGTGACCCCGCCGTGCGAGGATGGGACGCCCGCACACCGGCGTCGGGGGCGAAACGTCCTCGTCGGAGCAGGTGAGCGGCCCGTCGGACGGCTTGAGGGAAAGGACCGGAGCGTACGTGAGTGAGAATCAGAACCTCCTCGCGGAGCAGCGGCGCTCCCTGATCCTGGACGAGGTCCGACGCCGTGGCGGCGTCCGCGTCAACGAGCTGACCCGCAAGCTCGGCGTGTCGGACATGACGGTGCGGCGTGATCTGGACGCGCTGGCCCGGCAGGGAGTGCTGGAGAAGGTGCACGGCGGCGCGGTGCCGGTGGTGGAGGCGAGCACCCACGAGCCGGGCTTCGAGGCGAAGTCGGGTCTGGAGCTGACCGCCAAGGAGGACATCGCCAAGGCCGCGGCGGAACTGGTCGCCCCGGGCAGCGCGATCGCGTTGTCGGGCGGTACGACCACCTATGCGCTGGCCCATCACCTGGTGGACGTGCCGGACCTGACCGTGGTGACGAACTCGGTGCGCGTCGCGGACGTCTTCCACGTGGCGCAGCGCACCGCGGGCCCGCGGCAGGGAGCGGCCACGGTCGTGCTGACCGGCGGGGTGCGCACGCCGTCGGACTCACTGGTGGGGCCGGTCGCCGACCAGGCCATCGCGGCACTCCACTTCGACGTGCTGTTCCTCGGCGTGCACGGCATATCGGCCGAGGCCGGGCTGTCGACGCCGAACCTCGCGGAGGCCGAGACCAACCGGCGGCTGGTGCAGTCGGCGCGCCGGGTCGTGGTGGTCGCCGACCACACCAAGTGGGGTGTGGTGGGCCTGAGTTCGTTCGCCGCGCTGGAGCAGGTCGACACGCTCGTGACGGACGCCGGTCTGCCGGAGGCGGCGCGCGCGGAGATCTCCGAGCACCTGCGTCGGCTGACGGTGGCGGGCGAGCCCGACGAGGGTGCAGACATCTGAGAGGGCGACGGCTAGGGTGGCGCACCCGTCTCCCCGCCATGCGGAGGTCGCGCGTATGCCTCGCCGGTTGCGCCCCGAAGGGCTCGACTTCGTCCGGACCGCTCGCGTGCGGCTGGTCTTCGCGACGGAGGTGTCCGCTGCCCCCGAGCGGGTCTACCGTGCTCTCGCCGAGGACGTGCCCGGGTGGGCGCAGTGGTTTCCGGCCGTGACGTCCGCGCAGCCGCTGGACGACGGGGCGGCGCGCGAGGTGCGCCTGCGGGGCGGCACGCGTTTTCGTGAGACGGTCCTCGCGGCGAAGGAGCCTGAGCTTTACGCCTACCGCGTCGACGTCACCAACGCTCCGGGCCTCGGGGCGCTGGTCGAGGAGTGGCGGCTGGCGCCGGCCGGGGCGGGGACGCGCGTGCAGTGGACGTTCGCCGCGGACGGGAGCGGGGCGTTCCGGGCGGTGCTGCGGCTGGCCCGGCCGGGGCTCGGGCGGTCCTTCCGCGGTGCCGTGACGCGACTGGACCGCCGGCTGTCCGGTTGAGCGCGCCGCCCGTGGCGGGTGCTCCGGTTCAGTCCTGCCACACGCCGGTGGCCAGCAGCGTCTCGATCACCGCCGTGTAGGGGGCGATGTCCAGGCCCTGCTCGGCGAGCCAGTCGTCGGAGTAGTACTTGTCCAGGTAGCGGTCCCCCGGGTCGCACAGCAGGGTGACGACGCTGCCCCGGCGGCCGTCGGCCACCATCTCGGCGACGATCTTGAGCGCGCTCCACAGCCCGGTGCCCGTCGAGCCGCCCGCCTTGCGGCCGATGGCCCGTTCCAGGGCGCGCACCCCGGCGACGCTGGCGGCGTCGGGGACCTTCATCATGCGGTCGACGGCGCCGGGGATGAAGCTGGGCTCCATCCGGGGCCGGCCGATGCCCTCGATACGCGACCCGCAGTCGCAGGTGACGTCCGGATCGCCGCTCGTCCATCCCTCGAAGAAGCACGAGTTCTCCGGGTCGGCGACGCAGATGCGGGTGTCGCGCTGGGTGTAGTGGACGAAGCGCGCGAGGGTGGCGGAGGTGCCGCCGGTGCCGGCCGTGGCGACGATCCAGGCGGGCTCCGGGAACCGCTCCAGCTGCAGTTGCCGGAAGATGGACTCGGCGATGTTGTTGTTCCCGCGCCAGTCGGTGGCCCGCTCCGCGTAGGTGAACTGGTCCATGTAGTGGCCCTCGAGGTCCGTCGCGAGGCGTGCGGACTCCTCGTACAGCGTGCGCGAGTCGTCGACGAAGTGACACCGCCCGCCGTGGAACTCGATCAGTCGGATCTTCTCGGCGCTCGTCGTACGCGGCATGACGGCGATGAAGGGCACGCCGATCAGCTTGGCGAAGTACGCCTCGGACACCGCCGTCGAGCCGCTGGACGCCTCGATGACCGGGCGGTCCGGCCTGATCCAGCCGTTGCACAGGCCGTAGAGGAAGAGGGAGCGGGCGAGCCGGTGCTTGAGGCTGCCGGTGGGATGGGTCGACTCGTCCTTGAGATAGAGGTCGATGCCCCAGCTCTCCGGGAGCGGGAAGCGCAGCAGGTGGGTGTCGGCCGAGCGGTTGGCGTCGGCCTGGACCCTGCGGACGGCTTCTTTCAGCCAGTCACGGTAGGCGGCGTCGCTGCGATCGACGTCGAGGGTGGCACCGGTCCTGGTGGGCGGGGAGGTGGTCACGGCGGGGCTCCTTCGGACTTCGCGCCGACGGCGGTCCGCGCGGCCGACACTCCGATCATAAACACCTTCCACATGCTTCTCACCTGCATAAATACACCTTTGGGGTACTCAAAGGCGGCCCTGGGGGCGGGTGCGGGCGCCGGGGGGCGCATTCATCCGAATGCTCCGGACGGCCCCTTGCGGACCTGCGGACGCACTGGTGCTCGGGGGCAGGCGCGGGCAGACTGCACCGGGTCGGGGCGGCCCCCGGACGGGGGCGCGCACCGGGTCATGGGACGAGTTCGGACACGAGGGGGCGGAAAGGCATGGCGGAGCCGGAGTTCACGGCTACGGGCGTGCGTATCGGGAAGCGGCTGCGCTCGCTCACCCGGGCCGGGCAGGTCCGCATCAGCGACGGCAGGCTGGAGTTGCTGACCAGCTACGGCAGCGAGATCGACAGCGCGCCCGTGCAGGCGGTCCGCGCCTCGAAACCGTGGTTCGCCCCGGAGGACCGGGCGCTGGCGGACCTCAACGGCAACCGGTACCTGCTGACGCTCGGCGAGCACGACCCCGCGCCGGGCGAGCCCGGCCCGCCCGCGGCGCGCCGCTTCATCGAGGCAGTGCGCAGGGCGGCGGGGCGCGGCGGCTGAGCCGCAGGGGGCGAGAGACCGGCCCGGGTGGCCGAATCACCGCGAGTTGCGCTACCGCATCCGCTGCGTCACTCTGGTCTCACGTCACTCTGGGTTTACCGGCGATAACGCTGCGAACCAGCCCGCCGGCCAAGACAGCAGGCGGCCGCCTCGCGCAGACGCCCTGCTCGATCCGAACTCCGTGTTCTTCCGGACCTCAGTCGGGGAGTCGCAGCCGTGATCAGCAACCCAAGCAGGCACTGCATGGTGGAGCTTCAGGCCCTGCCGTCGCGGATCGGTCAGGTCCGCAGAATCGTATCGGCGCAGTTGCGCTACTGGCACATGGATCCGCTGATAGACCGGGCCGCACTCGGTGTGACGGAGCTGTTGACCAACGTCCACCTGCATGCCCAGCCCGACAAGACCTGCGTCGTCGAGATGGAGCTGCTGTTCGACCGGCTGACCGTCTCCGTGCGTGACCACGACCCGCGACTGCCGGTCGTCAAGGCGGCCGAGACGCTCTCCACCTGCGGACGCGGGCTGGCCATGGTCGCCGCGGTGAGCGAGAGCTGGGGCGCCCGGCCAGAGGGCGAGTCCGGCAAGGTCGTGTGGTTCACGCTGCCGGCGCCCGTCGCTGCGCGGGAGCTCGCGGCGCGTCCGCCGCGCCGAACACCGCGCGAGCAGGCCGCTCCACGGTTCACGGAGGTCGTCTCCGTCGACGATCTGCGGCCCGCGCATGCCCCCGCCCGGTCGGCCGTCGTCGGTTGACCGGGCGGTGACGTCCCGCACGACGAGACGCCCCCGCGCCCGGTGCGCCCGCCCCCGTCGAGGGCCGGCACACCGGGCTCGGGCGTTCCTGGGAGGGGGCGTTCCCGGGCGGGGGCGAACGCCGGCGCCGCGCTGACGCGCTTCGACCGCCGGAGAGCCGTGAGACCGGCGCCGCCGTCGGCGTCGTCCGCGACCATGGCGTCGACGACCCCTCGGCGTGCCGTGTCCGGGCGGGGGCGGTCGGCGCGATCACACCGCGCCGCCCCTGCCCACGCGGCCGAACTGCTCGTCCAGGACTGACAGTCGCCGCCAGTACTCGTCCTCGTCGATCTCGCCGGAGGCGAAGCGGCGGCCGAGGACGGCGAGGGGCGAGTCACCGGTGGGACGGGGGTCGCGCGGCGCGCCCCAGGGACCGGGGCGGCCGCGCCACACGGTGCGGCGCAGCAGCGTGACCGCGCCGATCACCACGGCCGCCCAGATCAGCGGGAGGAACAGGATCCACGGGCCGGGGCCGCCGCCCTGCCAGTCGGCCAAGGTGTTCATCTCGGGTCATCTCCTCAGGGGATCTGCAAGGGGACCTTGCAACGGAACGTTTCCGACGTCTCGAGAGTCCCGCCGGGCGGGGGCCCGCGTCGTCGCACGGTCGGCGGCAGTGTGCGTACCTCCCCGGGAGTACGCGGGCGCGCCACGGATGCTCCCTGGGTCTGCTCCCTGGGTCCTCGACTTCTGTACCTACTGGTATGTACAGTCACTCCATGGGCACATCGGAGCGACTGATCGAGTCCACCCGGGAACTGCTCTGGGAGCGCGGATACGTGGGGACGAGCCCCAGGGCGATCCTGGAGCGGGCGGGCGCGGGCCAGGGCAGCATGTACCACCACTTCAAGGGCAAGCCCGATCTCGCGCTGGCGGCGATCCGGCGGACCGCCGAGGAGATGCGCGCCGCCGTCGAGGAGGTGCTGAACGGACCGGGCACCCCCTACGAGCGCATCGAGGCGTACCTCACGCGCGAGCGCGACGTGCTGCGCGGCTGTCCCCTCGGGCGGCTGACGATGGACCCGGACGTCATCGCGAACGACGCGCTGCGCGAACCCGTGGACGAGACGATCGACGCGATCCGCGAACTGATCGCCCATATCGTCGAAGAGGGCAAGGAACAGGGGCAGTTCGGCCCGGAGCTGGACGGCGAGGCGATCGCCGCCACCGTCGTGGCGACGGTCCAGGGCGGCTATGTGCTGGCCCGCGCGGCCGGTTCGCCGGCCGCCTTCGACGCGGGCGTCCGCGGACTGCTCTCCCTGCTCGCCCCCCGCCCGGTCCACCAGGAGGCCCCGTGCACGCCATGCAGTACGAGCTGACCCTGCCCGCCGACTACGACACGGACGTCGTCCGCGCGCGCGTGGCCCGCGTCGGGCGTCTGCTGGACGGCTGGTCGGGCCTCGGTCTCAAGGCGTATCTGCTGCGCGAGCGCGGGGTGCACGGCTCGCCGGTCAGCCAGTACGCGCCGTTCTATCTCTGGAACACGGTGGAGGGCATGAACGCCTTCCTGTGGGGCGCCGGGTTCCAGGGCCTGAGCGACGACTTCGGGCGCCCGGCGGTCCGCCAGTGGACGGGTCTGGCCTACGAGGAGGGGGTAGCCGCCGACGCCCCGGCCCGGTTCGCCGTACGGCGGCGCCGGCCCCTTCCGGACGGCGTCCCGGTCGCCGCCGCGGTGCGGGAGTCGGTGGACGAGGCGCGACGGCTGGCGCGGGAGGGCGGCGCGGTGCTCTCGGCCGCCGCCGTGGACACGAGCCGGTGGGAGAGCGTGCACCTGTCCCTCTGGGAGGACGCCCCGCCGAAGGCCGAGGGCGAGCTGTTCCAGGTGCTGCACCTGTCCGCGCCGGGGCGGGCCGCGCTCCCCGCGGGCCGCCAGTGGTGAGGTGAGGCCCGGGGGCGCGGGCGGAGACCGGCATGGGCGGTCGTGACCGGCGCGGGCAGTCGTGCGGCGCTCCGGGCAGGCCCGATCCTGTCGAAGCGTGGCCTGCCGGACCGCCGACGGAGGCCCGCACTCGCCCGACGATGGAGGGCGACGCACCGACCCCGACGAGGAGCACGTACCGCGATGGCCCTGGAGATGCGCGACCGCTGCGAACGCTGCACGACCGCCGCCCTGCCGCCTGACGGGGCGGCCCGGATCTGCTCCTACGAGTGCACGTTCTGCGTGCCGTGCGGGGAGGCCCTGGGCGGGGTGTGCCCGAACTGCGGCGGGGAGCTGCTCCCCCGGCCGCGCCGAGCCCCCGCCTGCTGACGGCAGGCCCCGGCCCTCGTCCACGCGCGTCCGCACGACCCGGCCCTCGTCCACGCGCGCCTGCACGACCCGACCCCGTCCGCGCTGATCAGCGTGCGGCCGTCCGTGTCCCGGCCGTACCGGGTGGACTCTCCCCCGGGATCGTCAGGCGGTGCCGTCGAAGCTGGCGAAGTAGGCGGCGGCCATGTCCTCGTCGCCGTGGCCCTGCGCGGCGGCCCGCTCCAGACGCTCTGCGCTCGCGGCCGCCACGTCCAGGCGGACGCCGTTCCCGCGCCCCGCCTCGACGATCAGCCGGGCGTCCTTGGCGGCCGTCGCGACCGCGAACTGGGCCGGCGTGAGCCGTTCGTCGAGGATCAGGGCCGCCTTCGCCTTCAGGTACCCCATGTCGAGCGGGCCGCCCTCGATCAGCGCGAAGAACGCCTCCGGGTCGACGCCCAGGGACTGCGCCAGGGCGAGCACCTCCCCGGTGGCGGCGGTGGCCGCGATCACCCAGCTGTTGGCCACCAGCTTGAGCCGCGTGGCGCTGCCCGCGCCGCCGTCCTCGCCGGTCCACACGGTTCGGGCGCCCACGGCGTCGAGGACGGGCGCGACCGCGGCCCGGCTCGCCGAGGGACCCGCCGCGAGGACGGTCAGCTGCCCGGCCTCGGCCGGCTGACGGGTGCCCAGCACGGGGGCGTCGAAGAACGCGAGACCGTGTGCGTGGGCGAAGGCCGCCAGTTCGGCCACGGCCTCGATCCCGGCGGTCGTCGACTGCAACCAGGCCGTGCCGGCGCGCAGGGCCGGAGCGGCCTCGCGCATCACCTCGAGGGTGGCGGGTCCGTCGTAGAGCACGGTCAGCACGACGTCCGCGCCCTCGACGGCCTCCGCGGGGGATGCGGCGACGTGCACGCGGTCCGCGGCGAGCGGCTCGGCCTTGGCGCGGGTGCGGTTCCAGACGCGGACGGTGTGGCCGGCCCGGGCGATGCTGCGGGCCATCGCGGCGCCCATGATGCCGGTGCCCAGGACGCTGACGGTCAGGTGGTCTGTCATGCCGTCAACCTACGTCCGCGCGCGGGTCAGCGGCGCCATTCCCGTGGCACGGCGGCCACCGGGGTACGGCGTTCGGCCGACAGGACTGACGACCCGTCACGAGCGCGTCGGCCCGGACCGGGTCGACGCCCGAGCCGAGCCGCCGGGCGGACGGACGCGGCGCGTCTCACGCCACGGCGAGCGCCCCCAGCGGGTCGTCCAGGACCGGCTGCCAGGCCAACTCGGCCGCGCCCACCAGGCTGTTGTGGTCGAGGGAGCAGGCGAGGATCGGCACCCCGCCGTTGTGGCCCCAGAGGCTGCGCTCGGTGACGACCGCCCGGAGCCGGTCGGGGTCCGCGGCGAGAAGGGTGCGGTGCAGTCCGCCGAGGATGATGCGGTCGGGGTTGAGGATGTTCACCAGCCCCGCCAGGCCCAGTCCCAGCCGGTCGATCAGGGCGTCGACGGCCATCCGGACGACCGGGTCGCCGTACTCCTCGCGAATCAGTTCGTTGGCCTGCTGGAGCAGGGAGCCCTCGGGTCCTGGATGCCGGCCGGCGGTGTTCAGCAGGGCGAGCGGATCGGCCTCCACGTCGAGACAGCCGCGGCTGCCGCAGTAGCAGGCCCGTCCTTCGGGGTTGACGGTGAGATGTCCGACCTCGAGGGCGAGTCCCGAACTGCCGGTGTGCAGACGGCCGTCCAGCACGAGCGCGCCGCCGACGCCCCGGTGCCCGGTGGCCACGCACAGCAGGTCGCGGGCGCCGCGTCCGGCCCCGTGTCGGTGTTCGGCCAGGGCGGCGAGGTTGACGTCGTTCGCCGCGAACGCGGGTCCGGTGACTCCGGCGGCGCGGGTCCGCTCAGCGAAGATCTCCCGCACGGGCGCGCCCGCGGGCCAGGCCAGGTGCAGGGGGTTGAGCGCCAGCCCTTCGGGTTCCGTGATCGCGGAGGGCACGGCGAGCCCGGCGCCCACGCAGCGCCGGCCGGTCCGCCGCAGCAGCTCCGCACCGGCGTCCACGGCCGCCCCGAGCACCTTCGCGGGGTCGGCGTCGACGGCCTCACAGCTGGGCGTGGTGGCGACGATCCGGCCGCCGAGACCGACCAGCGCGGCCCGGAAACCGTCGGCGTGGACCTGTGCCGCCAGGACGACCGGGCCGTCCTGCGCGACTTCGAGCCGGTGGGAGGGGCGGCCCTGCGAACCGGCGGCGGCGCCGGGCCGCGCGTCCACCCGGATCAGGCCCAGTGCGACGAGTTCGGCGGCGACCGCGCCGGCCGTCGCGCGGGTGACGCCGAGCTCGGCCGTGAGCACCGCCCGGGTGGGGGCCCGCCCGGTGTGCACGAGCTCCAGCGCGGGCCCGAGCGCACCGCGCCCCCGGTCCAGCCGCGCCCTCGAGGTGGTCCCTTCCCCCGCCGGCCGGGGGTCCGCCTTGCCGCTCATGAGGGCGAGTCTCCCATGATCCGCTGCTCAGCCGGCGTCGGGGAAGCCGCTCACCCGCAGGGTGATGTTCAGCCGTCCCGTCAGGCCCAGCGCGGGCGGGGCCGTCCCCGGCAGCACGCGTGGCACTCCGTGGTAGGCGAGCCGGGAGGGGCCGCCGAACACGAAGAGGTCGCCGCTGCGCAGCTCGACGTCGGTGTAGGGCCGCGTCCGGGTCCGCGGGTTGCCGAAGCGGAAGACGCAGGAGTCCCCGAGACTCAGGGAGACCACGGGCGCGTCGGACTGCTCGTCGGCGTCCCGGTGCATGCCCATCCTGGCGTCGCCGTCATAGAAGTTGACGAGCGCGATGTCGTAGGCGACCGCGCGGGACTCCTGCGGTCCGAGCGCGTCGGCCACCGCACGCCGGCCCAGCTCGTCCAGCCACTCGGGGAACGGCTTGACGGGCGTGCCGTCGCCGTCGGTGACCGTGCGGGCGTAGGCGTACGGACGCCAGTGCCAGCCCAGACAGACCTGGCGGGCCGTCATCGTGCCGCCGCCGGGCGTGCGGACCGTGCGCAGACCGGCCGGCGGACGGGCCCACTCCCGGCACGACCCGAGCAGCTCGCGCTGGCGGGCCGCGTCCAGCCAGTCGGGCAGGTGCACCGCTCCCGGCGCGACCTCCGCACGCCCACGGGGGAACAGCTCCGTGTCCATGAACCCATCCTCCCGCATCCCGGTGTCGCGGCCGTCCGACGGTGACACCGCGTCTGAGCTGCGGCTCGGCTAGCCTGACCACGATGAACGACCGTATGACGACGCCGTGGGGCGAGGTCGAGCTGGCCCGCCACCCCGAGGACCCCCGCGATCAGCTGCGCGCCTGGGACGCTTCCGACGCCTACCTGCTCAGACACCTCGCGGCGCAGGACGTCCCGCTGACCGGCACGGTGGTGGTGCTGGGCGACCGCTGGGGCGCGCTGGTGACGGCGTTGGCGGCGCACCGGCCGACGCAGATCACCGACTCCTGGCTGGGGCAGGAGGCGACCCGGGCCAATCTGGCGCGGGCCGGCGTCGAGACCGGTTCCGTGCGGCTGCTCACCACCCAGGACCCGGCGCCGGAGCGGATCGACGTGCTGCTGGTACGCGTCCCGAAGAGCCTCGCGCTGCTGGAGGACCAGCTGCTGCGGCTGGCGCCCGCCGTGCACGCGGGCACGGTCGTCGTCGGCGCGGGCATGGTGAAGGAGATCCACACCTCGACGCTGAAGCTCTTCGAACGGATCCTCGGACCGACCCGGACCTCCCTCGCCGAGCAGAAGGCCCGGCTGGTCTTCTGCACCCCCGACCCGTCGCTGAAGCGGCCGGCCAGCCCGTGGCCGTACGTGTACGACCTGCCCGGCGACCTGGGCTCGCCGCTCTCCGGCCGTCCGGTCGTCAACCACGCGGGAGTGTTCTGCGCCGACCGCCTCGACGTCGGCACCCGGTTCTTCCTCGGGCATCTGCCGAGCACCGGGGGCGACCGCCGAGTCGTCGACCTGGGGTGCGGCAACGGGATCGTCGGCACGGCGGTGGCGCTGGCCGATCCGCGGGCGGAGGTGCTGTTCACCGACGAGTCGTTCCAGGCGGTGGCGTCGGCGGAGGCCACCTACCGGGCGAACGGGGTGCCGGGGCACGCCGAGTTCCGGGTCGGGGACGGCCTTGCGGGCGTCGCGGACGGCAGCGTGGACGTCGTGCTCACCAACCCGCCGTTCCATTCCCACCAGGCCACCACCGACGCGACGGCGTGGCGCATGTTCACGGGGGCCCGGCGCGCGCTGCGGCCGGGCGGCGAGCTGTGGGTGGTGGGCAACCGGCACCTGGGCTACCACGTGAAGCTCAGGCGGCTGTTCGGCAACAGTGAACTGGTCGCCGGAGACCGGAAGTTCGTGGTGCTGAAAGCCGTCAGGCGAGGGTGAGTCCCGCCGCCGACGCCCGGGGTCAATACACCTAGGGCGTGTGGGCGAGTTCGATGTCGTGGTCGCTCACGTCGGCGCCGCCGAGGCTGACGTGATCGGCCCGGGGCGGGTAGCCGGCCGCGATGACCGTGTACGGGCCGTCGTCCAGGTCGGTGAAGGCGTACGTCCCGTCGCCGCCGGTCGTGGCGGTCGCCACGACATTGCCCACGGCGTCCACCAGGGTCACCCGGGCATCGCACACCGGAGCGCCCGCGGCGCGTACCGTGCCCCGCACCTGTGTGACGGGCCGCAGCTCGACGTCGACTGGGGTGAGACCGGCGACGCCGATCTCGACGGGCTGCGCCAGCGGCCGACGCCCCGGAGAGCTGACCGCGAGGACGACGTTCCCCGGCACCAGGTCGGCGACGGTGAACTCACCCTTGGCGTCGGTGCGTGCGGTGGTCAGGACATCGCCGTGCACGTCCATGACGACGACCACCGCCCCCGCCAGCGGCGCTCCGCCGTCCTGGGCCCGGACCGCGCCGACCAGACCGCTGGAGCCGCTGAGCAGCACGTCGTGCTGGACGGGCGCCGCCCCGACCACGACGGTCGCGGCCTGCGGCTGGTGGCCGTCGGCCGAGGCGATGAGCACATAGGCCCCCGCTGCGGGCGTCAGTTCGTAGGAACCGTCGAGGCCGCAGACCGCGCGGCCCACCTGGCGTCCGCCCAGCGAGATCAGCGTGACAGCGGCTCCGGCCACCGGCAGGCCCTCGGCGCCTCGCACCCGTCCGCGCACCGCTCGGCCGCCGCCCGCCGGCATGCCGTCGGCCAGTCCGGGAACCGTGGCCACGAGCTCCGCGACGGCACGGGCCAGCGGCACCGCCACGGCCGCCCCCGCCGCCCGCTCCTCCCCGGCCCCGCCGACGCCCCCGCCCGAGGACGGTACGGCCTGCGCTCCGGTGGACGGTACGGCCTGCGCTGCTGCGGTCGCGGTGCGCCGCCCTGGAAGGAACGCCGCGACGGCCAAGGCGAGGATCGCCGCTCCGGCTCCCGCCGCCATGACCACGTCGAACCCGTTGCCCGAGGGCAGTGCGCCGCCGAGGTCGTCGGTCATCCGGACCAGAACCACGCCGGCCACGGCGACGAAGACCGGCGCCGCCAGGGCGACGCCGACCCTGGGCGCCGCGCCCCCTTCCTCGATCCGGGCGGATCGGGTCTGCGCAGGGGACATGGGCCGGGCCTCCGTGGGGGGTGCGGTACTGCACGACTGCGCAGCATCCTAGGCCCACTTGATTTACTCAAGCAACTAGCATGTTCGGTGTGCGACGTGTGAAGGAACCGGGCAGGGAAACCCTGCCCGGAACCCCTTTCCCGTCCGTTACAGCGCTTGCTCCAGGCTGTCCGCCACCAGCTTCACGAACCGGCCGGGCTCCTTCGGCCGCCCGCCCTCGGCGAGCACCGCCAGGCCGTGCAGCAGCTCCGCCGTCTCCGCGAGACCGGAGCGGTCCTCGCGCTCCTGGTAGGCCTTGTTCAGACCCCTGACGAGCCCGTGCCCGGGGTTGAGCTCCAGGATCCGCCGGGCCCGCGGCACCTCCTGCCCCATCGCCCGGTACATGTTCTCCAGCGCCGGGGTGAGATCGTTGGCGTCGGAGACGATGCAGGCCGGCGACACCGTGAGCCGGGAGGAGAGCCGCACCTCCTTGACGTCCTCGTCCAGGTGCTCGTTCATCCAGGCGAGCAGACCGGCGTACTCCTCGCTCTGCTTCTCCCGCTCGCCGTCCGCCTGTTCGCCGCTCTCCCCGTCGAGGTCGACCTCGCCCTTGGCGACCGACCGCAGCGGCTTGCCGTCGAACTCGCCCACCACGTCGGCCCACACCTCGTCGACCGGGTCGGTGAGCAGCAGGACCTCCACTCCCTTCGCCCGGAACGCCTCCATGTGCGGGGAGTTCTCGATGCTCTGCCGGGACTCGCCGGTCAGGTAGTAGACGGCGTCCTGGCCCTCCTTCATCCGCTCGACGTAGCCGCGCAGGGTGGTCGGCTCGTCCACGCTGTGCGTGGTCGCGAAGGAGGAGACCGCGAGAAGCGCGTCGCGGTTGTCGGAGTCGGACAGCAGGCCTTCCTTGAGGACGGCGCCGAACTCCCGCCAGAACGTGGCGTAGCGGTCGGGCGCCGCGGTCATCATGTCCTTGACCGTGGACACGACCTTCTTGGTGAGCCGGCGCTGCATCATCCGGATGTGCCGGTCCTGCTGCAGGATCTCGCGGGACACGTTCAGCGAGAGGTCGGCGGCGTCGACCACGCCCTTGACGAAGCGCAGGTACGGCGGCAGCAGCGCCTCGCAGTCGTCCATGATGAAGACGCGCTTCACATACAGCTGCACACCGCGCTTGTAGCCCTGGTTGTACAGGTCGTGCGGGGCGTGCGAGGGCACGAACAGCAGCGCCTGGTACTCGAAGGTGCCCTCCGCCTGCAGCCGGACGGTCTCCAGCGGCTCGCGCCAGTCGTGGCTGATGTGCTTGTACAGCTCGTGGTACTCGTCGTCGGACACCTCGTCGCGCGAGCGCGCCCACAGGGCCTTCATCGAGTTCAGCGTCTCGGGAGCGGGCGCCGCGTCGTCGCCCTCGCCCTTCTTCGGGGTCATCCTGATCGGCCAGGTGATGAAGTCCGAGTAGCGCTTGACGATCTCCCGGATCGTCCACTCCGAGGCGTAGTCGTGCAGCTTGTCCTCGTCGTCCGCCGGCTTCAGGTGGAGGGTGACGGAGGTGCCCTGCGGCGCGTCGTCGACGGCCTCCAGCGTGTACGTCCCCTCGCCGCGCGACGACCAGCGGGTGCCGTGCGCCTCCCCTGCCCGCCGGGTGACCAGGGTCATCTCGTCGGCCACCATGAAACCGGAGTAGAAGCCGACGCCGAACTGTCCGATCAGCCCCTCGGCATTGCCCGCGTCCTGCGCCTCGCGCAGCTCCCTGACGAACTGGGCCGTGCCCGAGTTGGCGATGGTGCCGATCAGCCGCCCGACCTCGTCGTACGACATCCCGATGCCGTTGTCCCGCACGGTGAGGGTGCGGGCCTCGGGGTCGGTCTCGATCTCGATGTGCAGGTCGGTGACGTCGGCGTCGGGTGCGTCCTCCCGCAGCGCGGCGAGGCGCAGCTTGTCCAGCGCGTCGGAGGCGTTGGAGACGAGTTCGCGCAGAAAGACGTCCTTGTTCGAGTAGACCGAGTGGATCATCAGCTGCAGCAACTGACGGGCCTCTACCTGGAACTCAAACGTTTCGGTCGACATGGTTCGCGTGTTCCTCACAGGTTCCGAAAGAGCTCCTGAACTGGCGGAAGCCACTTTAGGACACCTTCTCGGGCTGCGTGGGCCGTGCTGCGCGATACTCCCCGCTCTCACGTGTGACGGGGCGTCAGCGCATCAGCGCGGCGCGCACGGTGAGGCCGTAGCCGACGCGGAGCCGGCGCAGTTCCCAGAGGGCGACCGCGGTGACCGACAGCGGGGCGCCCAGCAGAAGCAGGATCCGCACCGGCCCCGGAACGCCCTCGTACGCGCCGGTGAACGCGTCGATCACCGTCGTCTCCCACACCAGCACCAGCGCCAGCAGCGGCGGGACCGTCTCGTGGATGTCCGCGGTGCGGAACACGTGCACGAGCGACATCCCGACGCCGTAGACGACGAACGGCAGAACCCAAACGATCATGAACAGCGCGACGACGACGGTGATCACGGTCGTTGCGGGACCGGTTGCGAAACGTCCGTCGAGCAGGCCGGTCAGCACGGCCGCAGGGAACAGGGCGACCGCGGCGATGATCGCCACGATCGAGCCGAAGGGCTTGGCCGCCCGGCGCAGCAGCTCGCGACGGGCCGGCGGGCGCGCCGCACCGATCAGCGCGCCGACGACCAGGGGGAGGGTCACCGCGAGGACGAGGACGTTGTTCCAGGTCTGGTCCACCCGGTCGTCGGCGAAGTCCCCGACGGAGGCGACGAGTTTGTAGGAGATCATCACCCACACCACGGCGGTCAGTCCGACGGCGGTGCGGATCCGCTGCATGCGGGTGACCGCCGGATCGTCGACCCTGCCGGGCCGGGACGGCCGGAACACCGTACGGCCCACCGCGATCGGGCCGACGGCCCGCCACCACCTGCGGAACACGCCCACGCGGGGCGGCGGTTGCGGGAACGGCTGCGGCCCGTAGGGGCCGTGCGGAGGGTGGTATGGGTGGTGCGGCGGCTGTCCGCCCTGCTGGTTCCAGGCGTTCATGATGTCGGCTCCCCCGATGCGCTGCGCTGATGACGGATGCGCGCGGAAGCCTAGCGACCGCGTCGCCCAAGCATCGGGGCCGTGCGCGGATCAGCGCGGAATCTCCTTCACCTGTGCGAAGCCTTCCGTCGCTGTCCAGTCGAGCCGGGTCAGCGTCTCGGTGGAGTTCCTGGTGAAGAGCAGGCTCCGCGCGTCGCCGTCGCCCCGCGCGACCACCTTCGTCCAGCCGTCGAAGTCCTCGGTGAGCTCGGTGTCCCAGCGTCCGAGGTCCGCCGTGCCGACCGCGGCGATCGACTCGGTCGGCGGTTCGCCGTCGTAGCAGTAGACGCCCCAGTCCGCGATCACGGCGACCGTGTTCCCGAACGCCTTGAGCGTCAGGCTGTGACAGCGGTCCGTCGCGGTCGCGTACACCAGGCGGGGCGCGCTCCAGGCGCCCGTGTCGGCGTCCCGATGCCGCTCCACCAGTCCGCGTCCGACCGCGTACGACATGCCCACACGTCGGCCGTCGGCCAGGCGGACCTCCCCGTCGAAACGCGGGTCCGGGGAAGTGGACGGGGTCGGGTTCGGGGTCGGGGTCGGGGACCGAGTCGACGGGGCTTCGGCGACGGACCTCGTCGGCGGCGCGGTCCCCCCGGCTCCCGCGTCCGCCGCCCCCGTGCCCGCCGTCCCGCCGCAGGCCACCGCGAGGCCCGCCGCCATCGCCGCCGCGGCCAGGGCCCGCAGCGGATCACCGCTCATGCGCATCCCCCCATGGTGCCCCGTACGCCGAGCGCGACCACGACGGGCGGCCGTCAGTCCGTCAGCATTCTGGTCAGCACCGCGCGCTGCACCGGTCGCACGTCGCCGTGCAGCGCGCGTCCCTTTCCGGTGAGCGCCACGCGGACGCCTCTGCGGTCCTCCGCGCACAGGCCCCGCTCGACGAGACCGTCCTTCTCCAGGCGCGCGATGAGCCGCGACAGCGCGCTCTGGCTGAGATGGACCCGTTCGGCGATCTCCTGCACGCGGAAGCCGTAGGAGACGTCCCGTGCGGCCGAGTCGGCGAGGACGTCGAGCACCTCGAAGTCGCTGGCGCACAGCCCGTGTCGGTGCAGTGCCCGGTCGAGTGCGCACTGGGTGCGGGCGTGCAGGGCCAGCATGTCCCGCCACTGCTCCACGAGCGCTTGTTCGGCCTCGGACCCGTCCTGCTCCACCGCCATGGGGCGCACCGTAGCAGAGCACAAATTTCGTTGCACCTAAATTAAATGCGTTTGCATTCGATGCATACGCATGTACTGTCCTCGGCATGACCTCACCGCTTCCCTCCCCCGCGGTCCCGCTCCCCGAGGGCCGCTGGACCGCCCGGCTCTGGGGCACGCTCCTGGTGCTGTGCGCCGCGATGTTCCTGGACGCGCTCGACGTGTCCATGGTCGGCGTCGCCCTGCCGTCCATCGGCTCCGACCTCGGGCTCTCCACCTCGACACTGCAATGGATCGTCAGCGGCTACATCCTGGGTTACGGCGGACTGCTCCTCCTCGGCGGCCGCACGGCCGACCTGCTGGGCCGCCGCCAGGTGTTCCTGGTCGCGCTCGGCGTCTTCGCGCTGGCCTCGCTCCTCGGCGGCCTCGTCGACTCGGGCCCGCTGCTGATCGCCAGCCGGTTCGTGAAGGGGCTCAGCGCCGCCTTCACCGCCCCGGCCGGCCTGTCGATCATCACCACGACGTTCCCGGAGGGCCCGCTGCGCAACCGCGCGCTCTCCATCTACACCACCTGCGCCGCGACCGGCTTCTCGATGGGGCTGGTCCTCTCCGGCCTGCTCACCGAGGCCAGTTGGCGCCTGACGATGCTGCTCCCCGCCCCGATCGCGCTGGTCGCGCTGGCGGCCGGCCTCAAGCTCCTGCCGCGCAGCGACCGGGAGAAGAACCACAACGGCTACGACGTCCCCGGCGCCGTCCTCGGCACCGCGTCGATGCTGCTGCTCGTGTTCACCGTGGTGCAGGCCCCCGAGGCGGGCTGGACGTCCGTCCGGACACTGCTGTCCTTCCTCGCCGTCGCCGTCCTGCTGACCGTCTTCGTCCGCGTCGAGCGGCGCTCCGCCGGGCCGCTGATCCGGCTCGGCGTACTGCGCTCGGGCAGCCAGATCCGCGCCCAGCTCGGAGCGATGGCCTTCTTCGGCTCCTACGTCGGCTTCCAGTTCCTGGCCACCCTGTACATGCAGACGCTGCTCGGCTGGTCCGCGCTGCACACGGCGCTCGCCTTCCTGCCGGCCGGCGCGCTGGTGGCGGTGTCCTCGACCAAGGTCGGCTCGATCGTGGACCGGTTCGGCACCCCCCGGCTGATCGCTGCGGGCTTCGCGTTGATGGTCGCCGGGTACGCGCTCTTCCTCCGCGTCGATCTCCATCCGGTCTACGCCGCCGTCGTCCTGCCGTCGATGCTGCTGATCGGCGCGGCCTGCGCGCTGGTCTTCCCCTCGCTCAACATCCAGGCCACCAACGGCGTGGCGGACCACGAGCAGGGCATGGTCTCGGGTCTGCTCAACACCTCGGTGCAGGTGGGCGGAGCGATCTTCCTCGCCGTCGTGACGGCGGTCGTGACCGCGGGCGCTCCCGCCGACCCCACCCCGCAGGCCGTCCTCGACAGCTACCGCCCCGGACTGGCCGTGGTGACGATCGTCGCCGCCGCCGGTCTTCTCATCACTCTCCCCGGCCTGCGCACCCGGCGCGCCCGGAACTCCGTCGTCGTCGCCAAGTCCCTCTCGACGGCAGCGGAGTTCGAGTCGGAGGCGGAGTCGGTAGGGGCCCGGGACTGATCCGGCGCCCGAAAGCGCCGTCCGCAACGGGACGTCCGGCGGGGTCGATTGCCGCGCCGGGCGTTCGCCTGTGACACTCGGCCCCATGGACGGACACGGGGGACGGCGGACACAGGCCGAGCGGGACGCGATCACCGTCGAGATCGGTTACGCGCTCGTCAGCGCCGTGTTCGCCGCGGCGGTGGTCTTCGGCGCGGTCGCGGGCCCGGCGCTGCTGTTCGACCTGCCGGGCCTGGCGGAGACATGGCTGGTGCGGGCGGCCCTCGTGCTGGCCCCGGTGCTGTTCGCGGCCCGGGTGGTCTCCGTGCTGCTCCGCTTCAGGCCGGGCGCTCAGCCCAGCCAGCCCGGGCGGACCAGCCCCGACTCGTAGGCGAGGACGACCAGTTGGGCCCGGTCCCTGACGCCCAGCTTCACCATCGTGCGGCTGACGTGCGTTTTGGCGGTGAGCGGGCTGACGACCAGCCGGCGGGCGATCTCCTCGTTGGACAGACCGATGCCCACCAGGGCCATCACCTCCCGCTCCCGCTCGGTGAGCCGGCCCAGCGTGTCCTGCGTGGCGGGCTCCTTGGAGCGGGCCGCGAACTCGGCGATGAGCCGGCGCGTCACCCCTGGAGAGAGCAGTGCGTCGCCGGCCATGACCGCCCGCACCGCGCGCAGCAGTTCGTCCGGCTCGGTGTCCTTGACCAGGAAGCCGGAAGCACCCGAGCGGATCGCCTCGAACACGTACTCGTCGAGTTCGAAGGTGGTGAGCATGACCACCCTGACCTGGCCGAGGGTCTCGTCGTCGGTGATCCGGCGGGTGGCGGCCAGGCCGTCCAGAACGGGCATCCTGATGTCCATCAGGACGACGTCGGGCCGCAGTTCCCGCACCGCGCGCACGGCCTCCTGCCCGTCCGCGGCCTCGCCGGCCACCTCGATGTCGGGCTGCGCGTCGAGCAGCGCCCTGAATCCCGCCCGGACCAGCGACTGGTCGTCGGCGAGCAGTACGCGGATCACCGGTCCTCCCTCGTTCCCCGATCGCTCCCGGCCGTCGCGGGCAGCACGGCCAGCACCCGGAATCCGCCGTCGGGCCGCGGCCCCGCCTCGATCGTGCCACCCAGGGCCGCGGCCCGCTCCCGCATTCCGGCGAGACCGTTGCCGCTGCCGCCCGCGTCGGCGCCGGTCGCGGGGCCGTCGTCGTCGATCCACAGCCGCAGCGTCGTGCCGCTCGCGTCGAGCCGCACGCGCGCGTGCCGCGAACCGGAGTGCCGTACGACGTTGGTCAGGGCCTCCTGGACGATGCGGAACGCGGCGAGGTCCGTGTGCGGCGACAGCCGCGGCGGCCGTCCGCTCACGTCGACCGTGAGGCCGGCCCGCGCCGCCTGATCCACCAGTTCGGGCAGCCGGTCCAGGCCGGGCGCCGGGGCTCGCGGCGCGTCCCCCGGTGCGCGGAGGGCGTCCAGCACCTGGCGCACCTCGCCCAGCGCCTCCTTGCTGGCGGACCTGATGGCGCCGAGCGCGGTGCGCGCCTGCTCGGGGTCGGAGTCGAGGAGCGCGAGACCCACGCCCGCCTGCACGTTGATCACCGAGAGGCTGTGCGCGAGGACGTCGTGCAGTTCACGCGCGATCCGCAGCCGCTCCTCCCCGGCGCGCAGCCGCTCCTCCCCGGCGCGCCGCCGGGCCGCCTGGGCGCGTTCGGCCCGCTCACGGGCCCACTGCTCACGCCGGCTCCGGACCAGCTCCGCGAGCGCCACGATCGCCACGGCCCAACCGGCGACGACGAGTTCCTGCCCGAAGGGGGCCGGATCGTCGCCGTCGGGCGGCAGCCACCGGTACCACCAGTGCGCGACCAGCAGATGCACGGCCCACAGCATGCCCAGAGCCGTCCAGGCGGCCCGGCGGTGCCCGGAGGCGACCGCCGCGAAGCAGGCCACCGCCACGGTCAGGAAGACCGGTCCGTAGGGGTAGCCCGCGCCGAGATAGAGCGCGACGGCCGCAGCGGCGCCGAACACGACGGCCACGGGGTACCGCAGGCGCCACAGCAGGAGCCCCGAGGCGGCCACCAGCAGCACGCGCGCG
Organism: Streptomyces sp. NPDC001027; assembly: GCF_040299045.1. Taxonomy (NCBI): domain Bacteria; kingdom Bacillati; phylum Actinomycetota; class Actinomycetes; order Kitasatosporales; family Streptomycetaceae; genus Streptomyces; species Streptomyces sp. NPDC001027. The sequence continues at coordinate 11,688 of NZ_JBEPBI010000058.1, read as the reverse complement.
AAGACGTCGAGGGAAGCACGCTCGTCTTGTTGCGCACGGGCTGCGAAGGCCGAGCCCGCGAGCACGACCACGGCGACGAGCGCGGTCGAGGGCCACGGCAACCGGGCGGAGCCGGACGCCGTGTCGTCCTCGCCGTCCGGCGGCACCGCCCACCGCCCCTGCCCGCGCCCCCGCCAGCCGCGCTGCCACGGGGACGCCCCGCGCGAGCGCCGCCCTCGTCGCTGCGGGTCGGCGCCCCCGCCCACCTGCTCTCCGTCCATGCCCGCCACGCTAGACGCGGCCGGCCCCGCCCGACGTCCGCCGTGCGAGGTGATCGGCCGTACTCCCCCGGCAGTACGACTGGGGAACGGATGGCGCGCGCACGGCGGCCGGTCGCCCGTCGGCCGTGTCGGCAACACCGCGGGACGGCCGCAGGTCGCCTGCGGGTGGTGTGCGGGTCGCCTGCGAGTCGCGTGTGGGGTGCCTGTGGCTCACGCCTCTAGCGCAGGCCCACCTCGCGGGCCAGGCGGGTCACCGCGTACCGGAAGAAGGGCTCGCGTTCCTCCACGACGCGGTGGAACTGCCCGAAGAGCTCGAACCCGACCAGCCCGTACAGCTGCGCCCACGCCGCCACGAGCGCGGCGACCGCCCCCGGCGGGAGATCGGGGGCGAGGTCCGTCGCCATCCGCACCGCCTCGGGGACCAGGTCGTCCGTCAGGAGCGGTACGTCCAGCCGGTCCTCGCGGCGCGCGTCCCGCACGATGCCGATCAGGAGGAGGCCGACCCGGGCGGCGGAGGGGACCGTCGTCTGAGGGGCGCTGTAGCCGGGCACCGGCGAGCCGTAGATCAGCGCGTACTCGTGCGGATGCCCGAGCGCCCAGACGCGCACCGCTTCGCCGACCGCGACCCAGCGCTCCACTGGCGCGGCGTCCGCGACAGCCGTGTGCGCGGCCTCCGCGCTCTCGCCGAGGGAGTCGTAGGCGTCGATGATGAGCGCGGTGAGCAGGTCGTCGCGGCTCGGGAAGTACCGGTAGAGCGCCGAGGAGACCATGCCGAGTTCACGGGCCACGGCCCGCAGCGAGAGCTTGGCGGCGCCGTCGGACGCCAGCTGTCTGCGCGCCTCCTCCTTGATGGCGGCGGTGACTTCGATCCTGGCCCGGGCCCGTGCGCCTCGAACGGTGTTGCTGCTCATGTCCGCAGTGTCCCACGGAACCGGATCGGTGCACACAATCGTGAGCAGCGCACAAAAAAGAGAGCACTGCTCTTGCAATGGCGGACCGCACTCAGGCACACTCGTCAGTAGCGAGAGCAGTGCTCACACTTTTCGCCTCAGGAGGCAGCAGCCATGTCGACCCACGTGCAGAAGCCCGGCTGGTTCACCGTCAACGTCTTCAACCGTGCGGTGGCCTGGCTCACCCGTCGCGGTCTCAGCGTGTGGGGGTCCAGGGTGCTGGCCGTCCGCGGCCGCAGGAGCGGCGCCTGGCGGACCACCCCGGTGAACCTGCTGACCGTGGGCGGACAGCAGTACCTCCTCGCCCCGCGCGGCCACGTCCAGTGGACGCACAACATGCGCGCGGCGGGCGGCGGCGAGCTCCACCTCGGCAGATCCGTGGAGGAGTTCACCGCCGCCGAGGTGACCGACGACGACAAGCCGCCGCTGCTGCGCGCCTACCTCAAGCGCTGGAAGGCCGAGGTCGGCGTCTTCTTCAACGGGGTGGGCCCCGACTCCTCCGACGCCGAACTGCGCCGTATCGCCCCCGACCACCCGGTGTTCCGGATCACGGTCACCGGCCGCCGTTCCTGACGGAAACCGTCAGGAACCGCTCTCCTCGGCCGACGGCGCCGGCGTCGACGCCGGTTCCGCCGTGGCCGCGATCCGCCGGTCCATCGCGGTCAGCGCGCGCTGGGCCATCGGATGGGACCGGACGAGTTCGCCCAGCGTCGTCCGGCCACGCGTGATGTCGGTGAACGCCCGCCAGGCCGGCCGGAAACCGGTGAGCGCCGCGTGGAACAGCCCGGGACGGCGCTCGAACGCGGCCAGCATCCGCTTGCCGACGCTCATCTCGACACCGAGACCCGCCTTGACCGCGAAGGCGTAGTTCAGCGCCTGGCGGCGGGCGTCGACCGCGTCGTGCGACTCGGCGATCCGGACCGCCCACTCGCCCGCGAGCCGGCCAGAGCGCAGGGCGAAGGAGATGCCCTCGCGCGTCCACGGCTCGAGCAGCCCCGCCGCGTCCCCGCAGACCAGCACCCGCCCGCGCGAGAGCGGTGAGTCGTCCGCCCGGCAGCGGGTCAGATGACCGGAGGAGATGCTCGGCTCGAACCCGGCGAGGCCGAGCCGCCCCACGAAGTCCTCCAGGTAGCGCTTGGTGGCCGCGCCTTCGCCGCGCGCCGAGATCACGCCGACGGTCAGCGTGTCCCCCTTGGGGAACACCCAGCCGTAACTGCCCGGCATCGGGCCCCAGTCGATGAGGACGCGGCCCTTCCAGTCCTCGGCGACCGTGTCCGGCACCGGGATCTCCGCCTCCAGGCCGAGGTCCACCTGGTCGAGCTTGACGCCGACGTGCGCTCCTATCCGGCTCGCGCTGCCGTCCGCCCCGACCACCGCGCGCGCCAGCAGCGTCTCGCCGCCCTGCAGGACGACGGCGACCGAGCGCCGGTCCGGCACCGCCGAGCCGTGCTGTTCGACGCGCTGCACCGTCACTCCGGTGCGCAGCTCGGCGCCCGCCTTCTGGGCGTGCTCCACCAGCTGCTGGTCGAACTCGGGCCGGTTGATCAGCCCGAACAGCATCTGCCGGGAGCGGCGCGTCCGGGTGAAGCGCCCGTTGTTCGAGAACGTCACCGCGTGCACGCGGTCGCGGAACGGCAACTCGAATCCGGGCGGCAGCGCGTCCCGGGAGGGGCCGATGATGCCGCCGCCGCACGTCTTGTAGCGGGGCAGTTCCGCCTTCTCCAGCAACAGCACGCGCCGCCCCGTGACCGCGGCCGCGTAGGCGGCCGAAGCCCCCGCGGGTCCCGCGCCCACGACCACGACGTCCCACACCTGCCGGGCGTCGTCCGCCGAAGAGTTCTCGTCGTCCGCCGCAGAGTTCTGGCTGCTCACGATGGTCTACTGCTCCCGATCAAGCCGCTTGCCGCACCTGTCCCCCCGCATCCTACGGCGGAGATCGTCACGGTCCGATGACGGTCCGCTGTGGCAGGATCGGCGGCGTGCGCGCCCCCACCCGGCAGGCGCGTACGCTCGCACGGTCCCTCGAACGGACCAGTGCCACCCTGTACAACGTCGCACCCACAAGGAGCGTGCCCATGTCGTCGAATCCGGTCGCCGAGACCGTCGCCTCGCTGATGCCCAGGGCGCGGGCGGAGCTCACCGAACTGGTGGCTTTCGCGTCGGTGGCGGACTTCGACCAGTTCCCGAGGAGCGAGAGCGAGGCCGCCGTCGACTGGATCTCGGCGGCCCTGCGGGCCGAGGGCTTCCAGGACGTGACCGCGCTCGACACTCCCGACGGCACCCAGTCGGTCTACGGCTGCCTGCCCGGCCCGGCCGGCTCCAGGACCGTCCTGCTCTACGCTCACTACGACGTGCAGCCGCCGCTGGACGAGGCCGCGTGGACCAGCCCGCCCTTCGAACTGACCGAGCGGGACGGCCGCTGGTACGGCCGCGGCAGCGCCGACTGCAAGGGCGGCGTGATCATGCACCTGCTCGCGCTGCGCGCCCTCAAGGCGAACGGCGGCGTGCCGGTCACCGTCAAAGTGATCGTCGAGGGCTCCGAGGAGCAGGGCACCGGCGGCCTGGAGCGGTACGCGGAGCAGCACCCCGACCTGCTGGCGGCCGACGCGATCGTCATCGGCGACGCGGGCAACTTCCGCGTCGGTCTGCCGACGGTCACCTCCACCCTGCGCGGCATGACCATGCTGCGGGTGCGGATCGACACCCTCGAGGGCAACCTGCACTCCGGTCAGTTCGGCGGCGCGGCCCCCGACGCGCTGGGCGCGCTGATCCGCGTCCTGGACTCGCTGCGCGCCGAGGACGGCTCGACGACGGTCGACGGCCTCACCGACGACTCGCGGTGGGAGGGCCTGCAGTACGACGAGGCGCAGTTCCGCCAGGACGCCAAGGTGCTGGACGGCGTCGGCCTCATCGGTTCCGGCACGGTCGCGGACCGCATCTGGGCCCGTCCCGCCGTGACGGTTCTCGGCATCGACTGCCCGCCGGTCGTCGGGGCCACCCCGTCCGTGCAGTCGAGCGCCCGCGCGCTGATCAGCCTGCGCGTGCCGCCGGGCGTGGACGCCGCCGAGGCCACGAAGCTCCTCCAGGCCCACCTGGAGACGCACACCCCGTGGGGAGCGCGGGTGAGCACCGAGCAGATCGGCCAGGGCCAGGCGTTCAGCGCCGACACCACCAGCCCGGCGTACGCGGCGATGGCCGAGGCGATGGCCGTCGCCTACCCGGGCCGGGAGATGCAGTACGCGGGCCAGGGCGGATCCATTCCGCTGTGCAACACCCTCGCCGGCCTCTACCCACGGGCGGAGATCCTGCTGATCGGCCTGAGCGAGCCCGAGGCGCAGATCCACGCGGTCGACGAGAGCGTGTCCCCGCAGGAGTTGGAACGGCTGTCGGTGGCGGAGGCCCTGTTCCTGCGCCGATACGCGGCCAGCTGATCCACCGTACGGATACCGCCGGGGGCGAGGATGTCGCGGCCTGCCCGCAAAAGGGTGCGGACCGACCCGCGCAAGGAGCGGACCGACGCGGGAGGGCCGTCCGGGGCGAGGGCGGCGTCCTCACCGGGACCCGTCAAGTCGGCCGCGCCCAGCGGTCGACGGCCAGCGGTCGGGGCCCACTGGTCGGCCGCCGACCGAGGGGCCCGCTACACCACGGTCGCCGACATCACGGCCCGGACGCCGTCCCACGGCTGCCCCGCGAGCGCCGGGTCTGTCGAAGGCGGTTCCGCGAGCAGAGGCGGACGGAAGACGGTTCCGGGCGCAGGGATCAGCGGAAGGCGGTTCCCGGAGCGGGGACGGGCGGAAGACGGTTCCCGCAGCGGGAGCCGGCGGAAGGCGGTTCCCGGCACGGAGACGGGCCGCAGGCGGTTCCCGACGCAGAGGCCCACGGAAGACGGTTCCCGGCACGGGGCGGCGGGAAGCGGTTCCGAGCGCGGCGGTCGGCAGAAGACGGTTCCCGGCAGAGGGACGCCAGAAGACGGTTCCCGATGCAGAAACCCCCGAAAGGCGGTTTCCGGAGCGGGGGCCGACAGAAAGCGGTTCCAAGCACAGAGGCCGAAGGAAAGCGGTTCCTGGAGGGAAAACCGGCGGAAAGCGGTTCCCACGCCGAGGTCCGGCCCGAAAGCGGTTCCGCGCGTGATAGTCGGCCGAAAGCGGTTCCGCGTGTAGGAGCCGGCCGGAAAGCGGTTTCGGGCTCAGCGCGAGCTGATCTGTGACCTGGCGGCGACCGTCTCTAGCGGAGGGCCGCAAGGCCGTTCCCGGCGGCGACGTTCTCTGCGGGGCGTGTCGTGGTCCGACCGCGCCGCGCTCACCCCTGCGGAACGCCGGCTTCGAGGTAGTGCGCGGCCCCGCGTTCACGGGCCCGCAGCGCCCACCGCAGTCGCTGGTAGCGGACCGGCGGCAGCAGGACGGCGGCTTCCTCCTCCGTGACGAAGCGCCAGGCACGCAGTTCGGGGCCGGGCAGCAGCAGCCCTTCGACGGCGGCGGCGTCGAGCCGCCCGCCGTCGAAGAGGAGGCGCAGGCCCCCGTAGCGCGGCGGTGCGGGCCGCTCCCAGTCGACGACGAGCAGCCGGGGCACGTCCGCGAGCCGGATCCCGGTCTCCTCCTCGACCTCGCGGATGCCGGCGCGCGCGGGCGCCTCGCCGGGTTCCACCACACCGCCGGGAAACTCCCAGCCGGGCTTGTAGGTCGGGTCGACGAGCAGCACCCGGTCCTGGTCGTCGAAGAGGAGCACCCCGGCGGCCAGGGTCTCGGCGGTGGGCTCGGGGGTCTGCACGATGTCGCAGGCGGACGCGGCGCCGCTGCCGACGGCCTCGGCGATCCGGAGGGCGGTCTCGTGGGGGGTGAGGACGCCGTTGTCGACGAGGTGGGCGTCGGCGGTGAGCCAGGACGCGAGGGCCGCGCGGTAGGGCTCGATGTGGTCGTAGGACCACTGCCGGACCCGTATCTCGCCGTCGGGGAGGTCCGCGGGGATCTCCCGGCCGGCTATCCGCTCGCGCAGGATCGTTTCCGCCGGGGCGAGGAGCACGTGTCGGACAGCGATGCGGCGGGCCGCGAGACCGCCGAAGATCTCGTCGCGGTACTCCTGCCGCAGCAAGGTCATGGGGACGACGAGGGTTCCGCCCAGGTCGGCGAGGAGCGCGGCCGCCGTGTCGATCACGAGGCGTCGCCAGACCGGCAGGTCCTGATAGTCGCCGACCTCGGCGAGACGCTTGGGCGGCAGCAGGTGCGGGAGCGCCGCGCCGACGACCTCGGGGTCGAAGAGCGTGCTGTTCGGGATCAGGTCGATCAGTTCCCGTGCGGTGGTCGTCTTTCCCGCACCGAACGCGCCGTTGATCCAGACGACGGTCACGGTTCCCCCTCTTCTGTTGGCCCCCTGTGGCTTGCCCGCTCCACCCTGCCACGGAAACCAGTTCGCGTTGAGAGCCCGCGAACGCGCCGACGCCGGCGCCCCTCGCGGTGGGGCGCCGGCGTCGTGGCCTCGGCTCGGGGGCGTCCGTCAGTCGGCCTGGCCGAGGGCGTCGTCGTCCACGGCGAGGCTGTCGCTGGAGAGGGTGTGGTCGAGGGAGCTGAGCGTGTCGTTGACGTTCAGTCCGTCGAGGTCGTCGGCGGCCAGGCCGTGCGAGGGGCTGATCGCGGCGACGACGAAGCCGGTGGCGAGGGAGGCGATGGCGAGCATGCTGCGCTTCTTCATGCGCGGATCAACTGCGCGGGCGGGCCCGGAGTCACGCCCGCCCCGCAATCCGTTCGCGCGGTCCGCCGGCCGGCGGTGAGAATGCCGTGGTCGCCGACGTCACCGAGGAGTCATGTCATGGGAGTTGCGTCATGAGCAGTGCGCCCCACGCCCACGCCAGCCTGGACGGGCTCGTGACGGGAGACGCGTTCGGCGACGCCTGGTTCACCCGCTCCGACGAGCCCGCCGAGGAGCTGTGGGCGGCCCGTGAGCCGCGGCCCGCACCCTGGTCGTGGACGGACGACTCGGCGATGGCCTTCGTGCTGTTCGCCCATCTGACGGCTCACGGAGAGGTCCGGCCGGGCGATCTGGCGAGCGAGTTCGCCGCCGAGTACGGCCGCGACCCCGGCCGCAAGTACGGCCCGTCCATGCACGGCGTGCTGCGGCGCGTCGCCGAGGGCGAGGACTGGCGCGCGGTGACTGCCGGTCAGTTCGGCGGGCAGGGTTCGCACGGCAACGGCGCCGCCATGCGGGTCGCCCCGCTCGGCGCCTGGTTCCGGGGCGACCCGGGCGCGGCCCGCGAGCAGGCCCGGCTGTCCGCGCTGGCGACCCACGCCCATCCGGAGGCGGTCGCGGGCGCGGTGGCGGTGGCCGTCGCCGCCGCGCTGGCGGCCGGCCTCGAGGGCCGGGACGTCCCGCCGCGTGCCGCGTTCCTGCGGGAGGTGGCCGGTCATCTGGCGGACGGCGACGTCCGCTCCGGGCTGCTGGTGGCGGCCGGCCTGCCCGGGCACACCTCGGTGCGTCACGCGGCGTCCGTGCTGGGCTCGGGCCGGCTCATCTCCGCCGCGGACACCGTGCCGTTCGCCCTCTGGTGCGCCGCGGGCCATCTGGACGATCTGCCCGAGGCGCTGTGGCAGACGGTCGGCGGATGGGGCGACCGCGACACCACCTGCGCCGTCGTGGGAGGAGTCGTCGCGGCCCGCACCGGCACCGCCGCAGTTCCGGCGGCGTGGCGTGCGGCCCGCGAGGACATCCCCGCCCGGAGCGGCTGGGACCCGCTCGTCGCGGCAGGGGTGGGCATCGACTGAGGCCTGCCCCCGCCGCGGACCTGCGATCCGTGAAGCGGGGGTGACGGCACGGACCCACAGGAACACCGACGCCCGCGCCCACGCGTGGCCACCGGCACCAGCGCCCACACGCGCGGCCACCAGCGTCAGCACCGGCACGGAGGACGGGGACGCCCGCCGGAACGTTCCTGCCTTCTCCCGTCAGACGTCAGACGTCAGACGCCCGCAGCCGTGGCGCCGACCCCCGCTCCGGTCGCCGCCAGCGCGGCCGCGGCCGCTCCCACCAGGCCCGCGTCCGTGCCCATCTGCGCGGGCGTCACCGTCAGACGCCGGACGAAGGAGAGGGTGGCGTAGTCGCGCAGGGCCCGGCGCAAGGGAGCGAAGAGCACCTCGCCCGCCTTGCCGACGCCGCCGCCGATCACCGCGATGTCGATCTCGACCAGGGTGGCGGTGGCCGCGATGCCGGCGGCCAAGGCCTGGGCGGCCCGTTCGAAGGAGGCCACGGCGACCGGGTCGCCCGCGCGGGCGGCGGCGGCCACCGAGGCCGCGGAGACGTCGCCGTCGGGTCCGGGCTGCCAGCCGTTCTCCCGTGCCCGTCGGGCGATGTTGGGGCCGCTGGCGATGCGTTCCACGCAGCCGCGCGCTCCGCACGGGCACGCGTCGCCGTCGAGTTCGACGCTGATGTGGCCGATGTGACCCGCGTTGCCCGTGGGCCCCGTGTGCAGCCGGCCGCCCAGGACCAGGCCGCCGCCGACGCCGGTGGAGACCACCATGCACAGCGCGTTGTCGTGGCCGCGCGCGGCGCCCTGCCAGTGCTCGGCCGCCGTGATCGCGACGCCGTCGCCGATCAGTTCGACCGGCAGCCCTCCGGTCGCCGCCCGGACCCGCTCGACCAGCGGGTAGTCCCGCCAGCCCGGCACGTTCACCGGGCTGACCGTGCCCGTGGAGGCGTCCACCGGGCCGGCGCTGCCGATGCCCACGGCGTGGACGCGATCCCATCGGGGGGACGCCGTCAGCTCTCCCAGCACCCCCTCGACGGCCCGCATCACGGTGTCGCCGCTCTCCTGCGCAGGCGTGGGCCGCTGGGACCGGGCCAGGATCGCTCCGGCGCCGTCCACCAGCGCTCCGGCGATCTTGGTGCCGCCGATGTCCAGCGCGGCCACGAGGTCGGTCTGCATCAGTCTGGGTTCTCCCCGTCCACCATGGAAAAGAGCTGGCCGGTCCAGCGATCGGGGACGCGGCCGGAGTTTGCGACGGACAGTGTCCCCTGCGGCTGACAACGTTGTCCAGGCTCTATGCTCGACGCCACATCCTCATACAGACCCAGGCGTGACGCACCCTCGCGCGCAGCATTCTGTGGAACTGGTGCGTGACGGCCGCCCGTGGACCGACAGGACAGGACACAGCATCGTGCCCGAGACGCACCGCCGGCCAGAGAATCGTTACGGCAACCGTCCCACCATGAAGGACGTGGCAGCTCGGGCCGGGGTCGGCCTCAAGACCGTGTCGCGCGTGGTGAACGGCGAGCCCGGGGTCACGCCGGAGACGGAACGGCGCGTCCAGGAGGCCATCGAGGCGCTCGGCTTCCGCCGCAACGACAGCGCGCGGGTGTTGCGCAAGGGCCGCACGGCCAGCATCGGGCTGGTCATGGAGGATCTGGCCGACCCGTTCTACGGGCAGCTCAGCCGCGCGGTGGAGGAGGTGGCCCGGGCGCACGGGGCGCTGCTCATCAACGGCTCCAGCGCCGAGGACCCGGACCGCGAGCAGGAACTGGCGCTCGCGCTCTGCGCCCGACGGGTGGACGGACTCGTGATGATCCCGGCCGGGGACGACCACAGCTATCTGGAGCCCGAGATCAAGGCGGGGGTGGCCACGGTCTTCGTCGACCGGCCCGCCGGGCGGATCGACGCCGACTGCGTCCTGTCGGACAACTTCGGAGGAGCCCGGGAGGGCGTGGCCCATCTGCTGGCGCACGGCCACCGCCGGATCGGCTTCATCGGCGACATGCCGCGCATCCACACCGCCGCCGAACGTCTGCGCGGCTACCGTGCGGCGATGGAGGACGCCGGGATACCGGTCGAGGACGCATGGACGTCCCTGGGGGCGACCGATCCGGCGCGGGTGCGCCGGGCGGCCGAGGAGATGCTGTCCGGGCCGGCGCCGGTGACGGCGGTCTTCTCGGGCAACAACCGGGTGACGGTCACCGTGATCCGGGTGCTCGCCGAGCAGCCCCGCAGGACGGCGTTGGTGGCCTTCGACGACCTGGAGCTCGCCGACCTGCTGCAGCCCGGTGTCACCGTGGTCGCCCAGGACGCGGCCACGCTCGGGCGTACCGCCGCGGAACGCCTGTTCCGGCAACTGGACGGCACCCTGCTCGTGCCCGAGCGGATCGAGCTGCCCACCCGGCTCGTCGCGCGCGGCTCGGGCGAGCTGCCGCCGGCGGACTGAGGCGGTCGTGGACGCCCGCGGCGCACGCCGCACCCTGGAGGAGCTGGGGCTCGCCGAGGCTCCGAGCGACCGCCCGCTGAGCTATCCGGGGGTGTGGCCGACAGGGTCCGGTCTGCTGGACGGCGACGAGTGGCTGCCGCTGGACCGGCTGACGCACCCGGGACGGACTCCGGTGGTGGCCGTCGGCTCCAACGCCAGCCCCGCCCAACTGCGGCACAAGCTGGCCGCGTTCGACGTGTCCGCCGCCGTCCCGATGACGAGGGCGCGGGTGACGGGCGTGGAGGTGGGGGTGTCGGCGCATGTCAGCCGGGCCGGATACGTGTCCGCGTCCCCCGTCCACGCCCCCGCCGCCACGAGGGAGCTGTTCGTCGTCTGGCTGGACGCCGGGCAGCTCGAGGTCCTCGACGCGACCGAGCCGAACTACGACCGGGTCCTGCTGCCGGCGCCCGGGTTCCGGGTCGAGCTGGAGGACGGCGAGCCGCTCCTCGACGCGTTCGCCTACGTGAATCATCATGGCGTGCTGCACGACGGCTCGGGCGTTCCGCGCCGCCATCCCGGGCAGCGTGCCCTGCTCACGGAACTCCTCTCGGAGTCGGCCGAGTTGCGGCGGCTGTTCGGCGTCACGCCGGAGGAGTTCTGCGCCCGGGCCCGGGGCGACGCTCGGCGCTGCGAGGAGGGCAGGCGGGTGTTCGCACGGGAGAAGTGGGTGACCGCGTCCGGTCTGGAGCATCTGCGCGTCCGTTAGGGTGATCGAACGGCGTCGCGTGTCGGTCACCGGCCGGGTGAGGCATGGAGGCGCCCGTGAGTTTGCCTTACGGAGGCATTCACACATGTCAGTCGAGTTGAACCACACCATCGTCCATTCCCGTGACAACCGCGAGTCCGCCGAGTTCCTCGCCCACATCCTGGGGCTCGAAGTCGGTTCCGAGTGGGGCCCGTTCGTCCCGGTGGCCACCGGTAACGGGGTCACCCTGGACTTCGCCGCCGTCCCGGCGGAGTCGATCGTCATGCAGCACTACGCGTTCCTCGTCTCCGACGAGGAGTTCGACGCCGCGTTCGAGAGGATCGAGCGGGCGGGGATCGCGTACTTCGCCGATCCGCACGGCAGGCAGCCCGGCGAGATCAACCATCACCACGGCGGCCGGGGCGTGTACTTCATGGATCCCGCGGGGCACGGGATGGAGATCATCACGACCCCGTACACCTTTCCCGCGCAGTAGCGGCGCCTGAGGCGGCCGGCCGGGCGCAGGGGGCGTTCGTCGACCAGCGGGACGACGGCCACCCGGCGCGGCCGGCCCG